>NZ_JBHXRX010000006.1:0-51932 GCF_042714995.1 Streptomyces sp. NPDC058665 | reverse complement strand
GCGCCCGCGCCCCCCCCCCCCCCCCCGTCTGGGGGGGGGGCGGGGGGGGGCCCCCCCCCCCCCCCCCCACCCCGATGTGTTTCGGTACCGGCCCTATCCCTTTCGGGAAGAGCGGGGGAAAGCGATTTCCATTCGGCGCGGGGCGATACCCGCGCGCGTCGTCCGGTGGCGGCGAATACGCCGCGCCCGCTCAGCGTGAGTTGCCGGAGCCGTCCGACATCGCCGCCGCCCGCCCGGCCTCCAGACGCGCCACGGGGATCCGGAACGGCGAGCAGGACACGTAGTCCAGGCCCACCTCGTGGAAAAAGTGCACCGACTCGGGGTCGCCCCCGTGCTCACCGCAGATGCCCAGCTTCAGATCGGGCCGCGTCCTGCGGCCGGCCTCGCTCGCGTCGCGCACGAGCGCGCCGACGCCGTCCCTGTCGATGGTCTCGAACGGGGAGACCCCGAAGATGCCCTTCTCCAGGTAGGCGGTGAAGAAGCTCGCCTCGACGTCGTCACGGGAGAAGCCCCACACGGTCTGGGTGAGGTCGTTCGTACCGAAGGAGAAGAACTCGGCGGCCTCGGCGATCTGACCGGCCGTCAGCGCGGCGCGCGGGAGTTCGATCATCGTGCCGAGCGCCAGCCTGAGATCGGCGCCGCTGGTGTGCCGTACCTCGGCGATGACCTGCTCGGCCTCGTCACGGACGATCTCCAGCTCCTGCACCGTGCCGACGAGCGGGATCATGATCTCGGCGCGCGGGTCGCCGTTGGCGCGCTTGCGCTCGGCCGCCGCCTCGGCGATGGCCCGCACCTGCATCGCGAACAGTCCCGGGATGACCAGGCCGAGCCGTACGCCGCGCAGTCCGAGCATCGGGTTCTGCTCGTGCAGTTTGTGCACGGCCTGGAGCAGCCGCAGGTCGTTCTCGTTGTGGTCCTTACGGGCCTCGGCGAGTGCGACCCGTACCGACAACTCCGTGATGTCGGGCAGGAATTCATGCAGCGGCGGGTCCAGCAGCCGTACGGTGACGGGCAGTCCGTCCATCGCCTCGAACAGCTCGACGAAGTCCTTCCGCTGGAGCGGCAGCAGGTTCTTGAGGGCCTGCTCGCGCTCGTCGTCGGTGTCCGCGAGGATCAGCTTCTCGACCATGGACCGGCGTTCACCGAGGAACATGTGCTCCGTACGGCACAATCCGATGCCCTGCGCGCCGAAGCGGCGGGCCCGCAGCGCGTCCTCGGTGTTGTCGGCGTTGGCGCGCACCCGCAGCCGGCGGCGGCGGTCGGCGTACGCCATCATCCGGTGCACGGCCTCGACCAGTTCGTCGGCGTCGTCGGCGCCCGCGTGCATCCGGCCCTCGAAGTACTCGACCACCGGCGAGGGGACGACCGGCACCTCGCCGAGGTAGACCTTGCCGGTCGAGCCGTCGACGGAGACGACGTCGCCCTCCTCGATGACGGTCCTGCCGGCGGTCATCCGGCGCCGCTTGGTGTCGACCTCCAGCTCCTCCGCGCCGCAGACACACGTCTTGCCCATCCCCCGGGCGACCACGGCGGCGTGCGAGGTCTTGCCGCCGCGCGAGGTCAGGATGCCCTCGGCGGCGAGCATGCCGTCCAGGTCGTCGGGGTTGGTCTCACGGCGGATGAGGATGACCTTCTCGCCGGAGCGCGACCACTTGACCGCG
This sequence comes from Streptomyces sp. NPDC058665, assembly GCF_042714995.1. NCBI lineage: Bacteria > Bacillati > Actinomycetota > Actinomycetes > Kitasatosporales > Streptomycetaceae > Streptomyces > Streptomyces sp. NPDC058665. Next base: position 50,271 of record NZ_JBHXRX010000006.1, on the reverse strand, counting down.
GTGTACGAGTCGAAGACGGCCTTGCCGACGGCCGCCCCGGGCGACGCGGCGATCCCGCGCCCCAGCAGGTCGGGCCCCTTCCCGCCGCGGGCTCCATCGTCGTCGAAGCGCGGGAACATCAGCTGGGCCAGCTGCGCCCCGTTGACGCGCTGGAGGGCCTCCGCCTCGTCGATCAGGCCCTGGTCGACGAGCTGGGTCGCGATCCGGAAGGCGGCGCCGGCGGTGCGCTTGCCGACACGGGTCTGGAGCATCCACAACTCGCCGCGCTCGATGGTGAATTCGATGTCGCAGAGGTCCCGGTAGTGCGTCTCCAGGATCTCCATGATCTGTAGCAGCCGGTCGTACGACCTCTTGTCGATGGTCTCCAGATCGGCGAGCGGCACGGTGTTGCGGATACCGGCGACGACGTCCTCACCCTGCGCGTTCTGGAGGTAGTCGCCGTACACCCCCTGGTGGCCGGAGGCCGGGTCGCGGGTGAAGGCGACACCGGTGCCGGAGTCCGGGCCGAGGTTGCCGAAGACCATGGAGCAGATGTTGACGGCGGTGCCGAGGTCGCCGGGGATGCGCTCCTGGCGGCGGTAGAGTTTGGCGCGGTCGGTGTTCCAGGACTCGAAGACGGAGCAGATGGCGAGATCCATCTGCTCACGCGGGTCCTGCGGGAAGTCGCGGCCCGCGTCGCGCGCGACGATCTTCTTGAACTGCTTGACCAGCTTCTTCAGATCGCCGGCGTCGAGGTCGATGTCGGTGGCGGCCTTCTTCGCCCGCTTGGCCTCCTCCAGCGCCTCCTCGAAGTGGTCGCCGTCGACACCGAGGACGGTCTTGCCGAACATCTGGATGAGCCGCCGGTAGGAGTCCCAGGCGAAGCGCTCGTCGCCGGACTGTTTGGCGAGACCGGCGACGGACTTGTCCGAGAGGCCGATGTTGAGGACCGTGTCCATCATCCCGGGCATGGAGAACTTCGCGCCGGACCGTACGGAGACGAGCAGCGGGTCGTCGGACTGGCCGAGCTTCTTGCCCATCGTGCCTTCGAGGGCATCGAGATGCCGGCTGACCTCCGCGCGCAGGGCGGGCGGCTCGGCGCCGGTTTCGAGGTAGACCTTGCACGCCTCGCTGGTGATCGTGAAGCCCGGAGGGACGGGCAGGCCGAGGTTGGTCATCTCGGCGAGGTTGGCGCCCTTGCCGCCGAGCAGGCCCTTGAGATCCTTGTTGCCCTCGGTGAAGTCGTAGACGAACTTCTGGTCCTGCGGGGCGGTGTCTGTCGCTGCGTGGGTGTCTTTGCTTCTCGACACGGATCTCGACTCCTCCGGGAGGCGCTGGCTGCCCTGACGGCGAGGAACATACCCAGATCGAAGGTGCCTGGACATGTCCACTTGTCCGTCATACGGCCGCAACCACCCGTCCGCCACTGGATCCAATGCGGATAACGGGGGATCGCCGATCCCTCCCCCCTTCACGCCTCGAACCGGGCATGACCTTTGCATGGGAGAACGCGCTCATCTGAGCTGGGATTGCGACTTCTGAGTTCACCTCTCGAACGCGGAAGGGGTGGCACGCAGTGCCACCCCTTCCGGAAGTGCAGTCGCACCTCAACCGCTCGTCTGAGCGAAGGATCTATCAGACGTGGCGAGAATCACGCCCTCCAGCACCGCCGGATCCACGTCCTCCAGGCTGCTCGCGAAGTACCGGCCCTCCCCCGGCGCCACCGGCAGGAGCGAGGGGACGACGAGAACGGGGCACCCGGCGGCCTCGGCGGACGCCGTGCCGTCCGGCGAGTCCTCCACGGCCACACACGCGCCCGTCGCGGCACCGAAGCGCTCGGCCGCGGCCCGGTAGGGATCCGGGTACGGCTTGGTCCGTACGGTGTCGTCGGCCGACAGCGTGAAGGCGAAGCCGACATCGGCCAGGGAGCCCGCGACGACCGAGTCGACCACGCTGCGCGGTGAGGCGCTGACCAACGCGAAGGGCACGCCCGCCTGTTCGAGCGCGGCCAGCAGCCGGCAGGCTCCGGGGCGCGGGGGCGCGCCCGCCTCCACACGCCGGAGGAAGGATCCGGTGAGATCGGCGGCGACCGCGTCCGGGCGGGGCGCGCCCGTCACCCGTACGAGATGGGCGGCGGTGTCGGCGACGGCACGGCCCACGACCTCGGGCGCGTCGGCGTCCGAGAGACGGTGGCCGAGGCCGTCGGCGACCTCGGCCGCCGCCTCCCACCACAGCGTCTCGGTGTCCACGAGGGTGCCGTCCATGTCGAAGAGCACGGCGGCGGGAGTGCGTACCCGTTGGCCGTCCGGGCCGCTCACGCGGCCGTCCCGGTCGCGCTGGGCACGACCAGCACGGGGCGGTCCGCGGGCCGGACCGTGGCGCGTACACCCGGTGCCAGCGCCCTCGCGTCCCGTGACGGCACGTCGGCCTTCACCGAGCCGCCGCCGGGCAGGTCGAGCAGCACGCGCGTCACGGACCCGAAGAACGACGCGGAGACGACCGTGGCCGTCCCCCGCTCGTCCGCGGTCGCCGTCACGTTCTCGGGCCGGATGAGCACCTCCACGGTCGGGCCCGGCGGGATCTCGCCGTCCACCGGCAGGGTGACTCCGGCCACCGCGACCCGTCCGCCGTCGGTGAGCCGGCCCGCCAGCCGGTTCATCGTGCCGACGAACTCGGCGACGAACGCGGTCGCGGGCCGCTCGTACAGCTCGGCGGGCGGCGCGCACTGCTCCAGGCGGCCCGCGTTGAGGACGGCGACCCGGTCGGCCATCGACAGCGCCTCCTCCTGGTCGTGCGTGACGAAGATGGTGGTGATGCCGAGCGAGAGCTGGAGCCGGCGGATCTCCTCGCGCAGCGAGAGCCTGACCTTGGCGTCGAGCGCCGACAGCGGCTCGTCGAGCAGCAGGACACGGGGGCGCAGCGCGAGTGCGCGGGCCAGCGCGACCCGTTGCTGCTGGCCGCCGGACATCTGGTGCGGGAAGCGGTCGCCGTGCTCGGGAAGGCCGACGAGGCCGAGCAGTTCGGCCGCGCGCTCGCGCCGCTCGGTGGCGGACACCTTGCGTACGCGCAGGCCGAAGGCCACGTTGTCGCGGGCGTTGAGGTGCGGGAAGAGGCTGTACGACTGGAACACCATGCCCGCGTCGCGGCGGTTGGCCGGGACGCGTGTGATGTCCTCGCCGTCCACGAGCACGTCGCCGGCGTCGGGGTGCTCGAAGCCCGCGAGCACCCTCAGGGCGGTGGTCTTGCCGCAGCCGGAGGGGCCGAGCAGGGCGAGGAGTTCGCCGGGGCGGGCGGTCAGGTCGAGACCGTCGAGGGCGATGGTGGGGCCGAACTCCCGGCGCAGTCCGCGGAATTCGACGAGCGCGCCGGGGGCGGCGGCCTCCTGGTCCTGGCCAGGACCGGTGGCGCCGCCGGGCAGCGTGGTGGTGGCTGACATGGGTGGGGTTACTCCTTGCCGGAGAGGGAAGTCGGGGCGCCCGGGGCCGGGTTGGTGGCTCCGGCGGCGGCGCGCGCTCCCGCGCGGGACAGGACCATCAGCAGCGCCCACGCGATCAGCAGGCTGAGCAGCGACACCGCGACCGACGTCTGGGCCTGCGAGCCGGAGATGGTGACGATCCAGACCGCGAAGGGCTGGTAGCCGAGGAGCGCGGCGATCGTGTACTCGCCGAGGACCAGCGCCAGGGTGAGGAACGAGGCCCCCGCGAGCGACGAGCGCAGATTGGGCAGGACGACCCGCAGGATCACGTACGGCATGCTCGCACCGCAGTTGCGCGCGGCCTCCACGAGCGTCGGGACGTCGACCGCGCGGAGGCCCGCGTCGAGCGACCGGTACACGAAGGGCAGCGCGAGCACGGTGTAGGCGATCACCAGCACGAGCGGGAACGACTCGTTCTGGACGGCGATGAAGGTCTGGTAGAGCGGCGTCGTGGACAGATACTCCGGTCCCCAGCCCAGCACCGTGGTGATCCCGCTGACCAGTGCGATCGGCGGCACCACCAGCGGCAGCATGCAGACGATCTCCACGACGGGCCCGAGCCGGGGCGCCCCGAGCCGTACGGCGACGAGCGCGGGCACGGCCAGCAGCAGGGACAGGGCGATGGTGCAGGCCGCGAGCCCCAGCGAGAGCAGCAGGCTGTCCGCGAACCCCTCCGCCGACAGGATCCCGGTGTACGCGTCGAAGGACACGCCCTGGCCCGGCGTGTGCACGGTGAAGACGAACGACGCGAGGAGCGGTACGACGAAGTAGATCCCGGCCAGGACCAGTACGGCCCCGCGCCAGACGCGCGGGCGGCGCCTCCTTCGTACGGAGGACGCGGCCGGCGTCACCTCCTTGGGAGGCTGAGCCGCCGGCGAGGTCGCGGACGCCGTCGGGGTCAGTGCAGCCATCGGGTGCTCCGTCGCTGGAGGGGCAGATAGACCGCCATCACCACACCGGCGATCACGATCATGTCGAGGCTCAGCGCGAGCGCCACGTTCTCCTGCCCGACCTGCACGTTCCCGGAGAGCGCCGCGGCGATCTTCAGGGTGACCAGCGGCACGGATCCGCCGACGAGCGCGGCGGCGGTCGCGTACGCGGCGAACGCGCTGCCGAAGAGGAGCACGAACCCGCCGAGCAGGGTGGGGAACAGGACCGGCAGTCCCACATGGCGCCAGAATTGCGCGTCCGTGGCCCCGGCGTTCTGCGCCGCCTCCCGCCACTGCGGGCGCAGGCCGTCCAACGCGGGGACGCTGACCAGCACCATCAGCGGGACCAGGAAGTAGAGGTAGATCACGGTGAGTCCGGTGAAGGAGTACAGATTCCAGCCGGCCGCGTCGAGGTGCGCGAGCTGGGTGACGACACCGGAGATGCCGAGGGTCGCCACGAAGGCGAACGCCAGGGGCACGCCGCCGAAGTTGGCGAGTACCCCGGACGCGGTGAGGACGGACTCGCGCAGCGCGCCCCGCCGTGAGGTGACGACGGCCTGGGCGATAAGCACCCCGAGGACGGTGCCGATCAGGGCGGTCAGCGCGGACAGTTCGACGCTGCCGGTGAGGGAGGTGAGGTAGGGCCCCTGGAGGGAGGTGGAGACGTTGGCGCCGGTGGCCGAAGTGGCGCCGGAGACCGCGTCCTTGGTGGTGAAGGCGCCGTACACGACGGCGGCGACGGGGAGTCCGAAGCAGACGCCGGCGAAGGCGAGCAGCGGCAGGGCGCCGAGCCAGGCGCGTGGCCGGGGCGCCCGCGACCGCGTGCCGTGCGGCCGGGGCCCGGACCGCCGACGGCGGGTGCCGTCGGCGGTGCCCGGAGCGGGCGGGGAGGTGACTGCCATCAGGAGACGGCCTTGTCCCAGTTCTCGGCGAGTACGGCCTTGACGCTGTCGAGGTCGGCCGCCTCGGGGAACGCCGGGTCGCCGTCGACCTCGGGCAGCTTGGTGACGAAGGTCTTGTCGACGGAGCCGTCCTCGGTCATCGAGGGCAGCAGTACGGGCCTGGCGTACCCCTTCAGGAAGAGGTTCTGGCCCTCGGTGCTGTACAGGTACTCCATCCACAGGCGGGCGGCGGCCGGGTGCGGCGCGTCCTTGTTGATCGCCTGCGAGTAGTACTGGGCGTACACACCGTCGGTCGGTACGGCGACCTGCCAGTCGACGCCCTTGCCCTTGAACTGGTCGGCGTAGCCGGCGTTCAGGTAGTCCCAGTCGATCGAGATGGGCGTCTCGCCCTTCTGGACCGTGGCCGGGGTGGACTCGACGGGGATGAAGTTGCCGCTCTTCTTCAGCTTGCCGAAGTAGTCGATGCCGGGCTGGATGTCAGTGAAGGCGCCCTTGTTGGCGAGCGACGCCGCGTACACACCGCCGAAGGCCGAACCGGACTTGTTCGGGTTGCCGTTGAGCGCGACCTTGCCCTTGTACTCGGGCTTGAGGAGATCCGCGAAGGTGGTGGGGCAGGTCTTGATGCGCGAGGCGTCGCAGCCGATCGAGATGTACCCGCCGTAGTCGTTGTACCAGAGGCCGTTCGGGTCCTTCTGGGCCGTGGGGATCTTGTCGAAGGACGTCACCTTGTACGGGGCGAAGAGCCCTTCGGCGGCGCCGCTGCGGTCGAAGGGGATGCCGAGGTCGACGACGTCGGGGGCGCGGTCCTGCCCCTTGCGGGACTTGATGGCGTTGATCTCGTCGGCGCTCGCGGCGTCCGGCGTCTCGACCTCCACCTTGACCTTGTACTCGGCCTCGAAGGACTTGATGATCTCGCCGTAGTTCGCCCAGTCCGGCGGCAGGGCGATCGCGTTGAGCGTGCCCTCCTTCTCGGCCGCGGCGACGAGGGCGTCCATACCACCGAAGTCCGAGACGGACACGGCTGCGCCGGCCTTCACACCGCCGGCCGTGTCGGCGTCGGCGGACGTGTCGGACTTCGCACCGCAGGCGGTGAGGGTGGTGAGTGCGGCGGTACCGAGCGCCAGGGCGGCGACGAGCCGGCCGTTGGCGCGCATGCGTATACGGGTCACGCGGGGACTCCCGGAAGCGATGAGGGTATGAGCAATGGCTCAACTTGTTCATACAAGCCGGGATCAGTTCGCCCGGCGCGGATGACCGGTGGATGAACGGCCGATGGCCGTCCCGGCACAGCCCGTGGAAGACAAAAACGCCCACAAAGCACCCGATCCGCAGGGGAATCCGGTCGGGTGGCGGGCAACGGCGCGGGAGCGGGTACGGTGCCTGGAAGGCAACCGCGTACAGGCATACGTGCGCACAGCCGGACCGGCTGACCGACCGGACCGAACGACAGGCACGACGGGGCGCGACGGCAGGACGGCACACGGCATGACGGCAGGACCGACACCGGACGACACCGGTCGACCTGGGGGGAGCAACGGCGTGGGGAATTCCGCGAGTTCGCGCTATCTGGAGATCGCGGAGGCGCTGCGGCAGTCGATCCTCGACGGTGAGTACCCGATCGGCGCGCGCCTGCCCTCCGAGAGCGATCTGGCGGCCCACTGGTCCGCCTCGCGCGGCACGGTCCGCCAGGCGGTGGGGCTGCTCGCGTCCGAGGGACTGATCGGCTCACGCCAGGGGGCGCGCCGCGTCGTTCTGCGCCAGGAGCGGCGGCACAGCTTCCAGCAGCTCAACAGCTTCGCGCAGTGGGCACGGGCGATGGGCAGCGAGGTCGCCAGCCGCATCCTGACGCGTACGACCCGGCCGGCCACCGCCGAGGAGACGGCACGCCTGGGCATCACCCCCGGCAGCGAGGTCCTCGACGTCCTGCGGCTGCGCCACCTCGACGGCGAACCGGTCCTGGTGGAGCGCACCGCCTACACGGACTGGGTGGCCCCCGCCGTCCGGGCCCTGCCCGAGGACTGTGTGTCGATCATGGACAGCATCGCGGCGGACGCGGGCATAGTCGCCCACTACGGCGAGCATCTGATCGACGCGCTCGCGGCGGGCAGCGAGGACGCCAGACTGCTGCGGGTCCGCCGGGGCAGCCCGCTGCTGCGCCAGCGCTATCTCACGTACACGGCGGCGGGCCGCCCCATCGAGTGGACCGACGACCGCTACCGCGCGGGCACGGTCGCGTTCAGCGTCTCCAACTCGGCCGCCGCGGCGCCCTTGGAGCGGCACGCGGCCCCGGGGGTCGCCGGCCGCTGATCAGCCTCCAGAACCCGTGAACCGGCCTCAGACGTACGGCTGTCTGTCCCCCAGCACCGGCAGGAGCTGGAGCTTCTCGTGGCTCTCCGTGCCGGGCGTGGCCGTGAACACCAACAGGGCCTGGGACTGGTCGGGTTCGTAGAGGACCTGGCAGTGCAGTTCGAGTACGCCGAGGTCGGGGTGGTGGATGCGCTTGATGTCGTCGTCGCGCCGTACACCGATCTCGTGCGTGCTCCACACTCCGGCGAACTCCTCACTCCTCCCCAGCAGCGCCTCGACGATCTCGCCCGCGCGCGAACCGGGGCCATGGCGGGAGTAGGCGGTGCGCAGTTGGGAGGTGAGGACCCGGCCATGGAGGGCGTGGTCCGGCTCGGGGTAGATCACGCGGGTGCGGGGGTCGGTGAACCAGCGGTAGACCTGGCTGCGCTCCAGACCGGTGAACTCGGTCTCCTTGCCCAGCAGCGCGACAGCGAGGCGGGTCTGCACCAGCGTCTCGCCGAGTGCGCCGACGACCTGAGCGGGGGTGTCGTCCAGGCGGTCCAGGATCCGCATGATGCCCGGATTGACGTGGTCGCCCCCCGGCCCCCGGCTGGGGGTGTTGTGTCCCGCCGTACGGAACAGATGATCGCGCTCGTCCAGGGACAGATGCAAGCCGCGCGCGATGGCCGCGAGCATCGGCTCGGAGGGCTGCGGTCCGCGCCGCTGTTCCAGCCGGCTGTAGTAGTCGGTGGACATGCCGCTCAGCGCGGCGACCTCTTCGCGGCGCAGGCCACGGGTGCGGCGACGCGGACCGCGCGGCAGCCCGACGTCCTCGGGCTGAAGCGCTTCGCGGCGGGTGCGCAGGAAATCCGCGAGTTGTGCCCGGTCCACGAGAGGTCTCCGTTTCCTTCAGAGGGAATGGGGGCCGGCCCGGCCCCGTGCAAGCGGACCTGCCGGGCCGCGCGCGCTCAGAGCAGTGTGCCGCCCGACGCCTCGACGCGCTGCGCCGTGATCCAGCCCGTGCCCGGCGACAGCAGCGAGGCGATCACGCCGCCGATGTCCTCGGGGGCACCGACACGCCCGAGCGCCGCCTGCCCCGCGAGGACGGCGCGCAGCCCCTCGTCGTCCCGCATCGCGCCGCCGCCGAAGTCGGTCCCGATCGGGCCGGGAGCGACCGCGTTGACCGTGATACGGCGCGGGCCGAGCTCCTTCGCCAGGTACTTCGTGTATGTCTCGACGGCGCTCTTCGCCGCCGCGTACACCGACCAGCCCTCGCTCACGAACCGGGTCAGTCCGGTGGAGAGGTTCACGATGCGTCCGCCGTCCGCGATCAGTGGCAGCAGTGTCTGGGTGAGGAAGAAGACACCCTTGAAGTGGACATCGACCAGCAGGTCGAACGCCTCGACGGGCGTCTCGCCGACCGGGGTGACCGCCGCGACGCCCGCGTTGTTCACCAGGAAGTCGAAGGTGTCGCGGTCCCAGGTGGTGCGCAGGGCGTCCCGTACGGAGGTGGTGAAAGCGGGGAAGGCGTCGAAAGCGGTCGTGTCCAGTTCGAGGGCGACGGCCGTACGGCCAAGTGCCGTGACCGCGTCGACGACGGAGGCGGCCTCGTCCTTGTTGGACCGGTAGGTGAGGATCACGTCGGTGCCGGCCTCGGCGAGGGCGAGCGCGGTGGCGCGGCCGAGGCCGCGGTTCCCGCCGGTGACCAGGGCGATCGTGTTCCGGTTCTCGTTCAGGTTCTCGTTCATGGGGACAACTCTCGTCCTGGCCGGAACGCGGATGAAGGCACCAGTGATCCAGGGATTCCCGATCCCCCCTTGGGTCTGTGCGGCACCTGCCGGGTGTCAGCCGCCTGAGGTGTCCAGCTCCGCTTCCGCGCCGATGCCCGCGCGGTCGTACGGGTCCTTCAGCCAACCGTCCGGCAGGACCACCCGGTTGTTGCCCGACGTCCGCCCGCGTGGCCCGTCGGCGCCGTCCGGCCATGGCTGGTCCAGGTCCAACTCGCCCAGCAGCGCGTCCAGTTCGGCGAGGGACGAGGTGATGGCCAGCTTCCTGCGCAGCTCGGAGCCGACCGAGAAGCCCTTCAGATACCAGGCCACGTGCTTACGGAAGTCGATCACCCCGCGCGCCTCGTCCCCGATCCACTCCCCCAGCAGCTCCGCGTGCCGCCGCATAACGCCGGCCACCTCACGGAGCGCTGGCCTGGCGACATCCCCCGTACCCTCGAAGGCCGCCACCAGATCGCCGAAGATCCACGGCCGGCCGAGACAGCCGCGGCCCACGACCACACCGTCGCAGCCGGTCTCGCGGACCATCCGCAGGGCGTCGTCCGCCGACCAGATGTCGCCGTTGCCGAGGACGGGGATCTCGGGGACATGCTCCTTGAGGCGGGCGATGGCGTCCCAGTCGGCGCTGCCGCCGTAGTGCTGGGCGGCCGTCCTGCCGTGCAGGGCGATCGCCGTCACACCCTCCTCCACGGCGATACGGCCCGCGTCCAGATAGGTGAGATGGCCGTCGTCGATGCCCTTGCGCATCTTCATGGTGACCGGCAGGCCGCCGGCGTTGGACACCGCCTCGTGCAGGATCGCGCGCAGCAGGGGCCGCTTGTACGGGAGGGCCGAACCGCCGCCCTTGCGGGTGACCTTGGGGACGGGACAGCCGAAGTTGAGGTCGATGTGGTCGGCCAGGCCCTCGTCCGCGATCATGCGGACGGCCTTGCCGACGGTGACCGGGTCGACGCCGTACAGCTGGATCGAGCGCGGTGTCTCCGTCGCGTCGAAGCGGATGAGCTGCATCGTCTTCTCGTTGCGCTCGACCAGGGCCCGCGTGGTGATCATCTCGCTGACGAACAGCCCTTTGCCGCCCGAGAACTCCCGGCACAGCGTCCGGAACGGCGCGTTGGTGATCCCGGCCATCGGTGCGAGCACCACGGGCGGGCGCACCGTGTACGGGCCGACGGCGAGCGGACCAGCGGGAAGCGGGCCGGTGGCGGGCGCGCGGGGCGGTGCGGGGGACGGGGCGAGCGGAGCGGTCATCCGTCCATTGTCGCGCATGGTGGCCGAGAGGCCGCCGGGCACCGGACTTACCATCAGACCATGCCGGTATCCCGTCCCACGTCCTGGTCGAAGCAGTCCCACGATTCCGTGGCGGAGTTCGGTCCCCGCCGCCGCAAGGTGATCCTGGGGACCTGCTGTATGAGTCTGCTGATCGTCAGCCTCGACAACACCGTGCTCAACGTCGCGCTGCCCTCGATGCAGCGGGAACTGCACACCACGGTCGCCGGCCTCCAGTGGACCCTCGACGCGTACACCCTGGTCATCGCCTCCCTGCTGATGCTCGCGGGCTCGACCGCCGACCGCATCGGCAGACGGCGGGTCTTCAAGACCGGGCTGGTGATCTTCACACTCGGCTCACTGCTCTGCTCGCTCGCGCCGACCCTGGAGACGCTGGTCGCGTTCCGGGCGATCCAGGCTATCGGCGGCTCGATGCTCAACCCGGTCGCGCTGTCGATCGTCACCAACACCTTCACCGACCCCCGGGAACGGGCCCGCGCGATCGGGATCTGGGGCGGGGTCGTCGGTATCTCGATGGCGGCCGGGCCACTGATCGGCGGGCTGCTGGTGGAGACGGTGAGCTGGCGCGCGATCTTTCTGATCAATCTGCCGATCGGGCTCGCGGCGTTCCTGCTGACCTGGCGGTACGTCCCCGAGTCGCGCGCCGCCAAGCCGCGCCGCCCCGACCCGTTCGGTCAGTTGCTGGTCATGATCACCCTCGGCGCGCTGACGTACTCGATCATCGAGGCCCCGACGGCCGGCTGGACGTCCCCGCTGATCCTGACCTTCCTCGGCCTCGCGGTGTGCGCGCTGACCGGGCTGCTGCTGTACGAGCCGAGGCGCGCCGAGCCACTGATCGATCTGCGCTTCTTCCGCAGCGCGCCGTTCAGCGGGGCGACGGTCATCGCCGTGTGCGCGTTCTCCGCCCTCGGCGGCTTCCTGTTCATGAACACGCTCTACCTCCAGAACGTCCGGGATCTCTCCGCGCTGGACGCCGGTCTCCACATCCTGCCGATAGCGGCGCTGGCCTTCGTCTGCGCGCCGCTGTCGGGCCGGCTCGTCGGCTCGTACGGGGCGCGCGTCCCGCTGCTGATCGCGGGCACGGCCCTCGCGGCGAGCGGGCTGCTGTTCGCGGCCTTCGAGGCGGAGACGCGGCTGTGGTCGCTGTTCACCGGATACGTGCTGTTCGGCATCGGCTTCGGCATGGTGAACGCCCCGATCACCAACACGGCGGTGGCCGGGATGCCGCTGGCCCAGTCCGGGGTGGCCGCCGCTGTCGCGTCGACGAGCAGACAGATCGGGCAGACGCTGGGCGTCGCGGTCATCGGGGCGGTGCTGGCGGCGGGCGCCGCCTCGCCCACGGAGCGCGGCATGATCGACGAGGCGGGCTTCGTCGCCGCGAGCCGGCCCGCGTGGTGGATCATCACCGGGCTCGGTCTGGGCGTGCTGGTGGTCGGCGCCGTGACCAGCGGGCAGTGGGCGCGGGGTACGGCGCGCCGCAACGCCGCACGGCTGGAGCCGGCATCGGTGCCCGGCTCGCCGGACACCGGGAACTGAGCTGGTCGCCCCGGTCAGACGCGGGCGAGCGTCAGCCCGTGAAGCCGCTCCAGGCGCGCACGGGACTGGTCGTCGGCGGGGACGTAGGAGACCAGACGGCTGCCGTTGCTCGGGCTCAGCCAGAGGTTGGTGTGCTGGAGGCTCAGCTCGCCCACGCTCGCGTTGACGAACCTCTTCGTCTTGGACCCGACAGCCACGACCTCGTGCCGCTCCCAGATCTCGCAGAACTCGGGCGACGCCGCCCGCAGTCGGGCGAGCAGCGTCTTCCAGGCGGGCTCGGCCAGGTGCTCCGCCATGTCGGCGCGGAAGCGGGCCGCCATCAGCCGGACGGTCTCCGCGCGGTTGCCGAGGGAGGACTGCCACTGCTCGTTGGTGAAGGCGAGCCAGAGGCAGTTGCGGTCCTCGGGCGGCAGCGCGTCGAGGTCGCAGAGCATCGAGCTGTACGTGCGGTTGCAGGCCAGGATGTCGTAGCGCCCGTTCTGTACGCAGGACGGGAACGGGTCCAGCCGCTCCAGCATCAGCCGCACGGCGGGGGTGATGGTGGGGCACGACGTCCCGGGAGCCGGGTCGACGGCGCCCGCCAGCGCGAACAGATGGGCGCGCTCGCTGGGGTCCATGAGCAGCGCCCTGGCCAGCGCGTCGATCACCTGGGCGGACACCTGGATGTCGCGGGCCTGCTCCAGCCACGTGTACCAGGTGACACCGACCGCGGACAGGTGCGCGACCTCCTCGCGGCGCAGACCGGGGGTGCGGCGGCGGCTGCCGCGCGGCAGGCTGACCTGCTCGGGCGTGATGCGCTCGCGCTGCTGCCGGGGACCGCGATCGCGGGATTCGGCCAGGGGCTCCAACTGCCCGTCATCTACCGGATCGTGCTCTCCGAGGTACCGCCGGAGCGCGCGGGTGTGGGCGGTGGCGTGATGATCACGACCCAGCAGTCCGCGCTGGCGCTCGGCGTCGCGACGCTCGGCTCGCTCTTCCTGAGCCTGACGGAGAGTTCGGGGATGGTAACGGCCCTGACGGTGACGCTGCTGGTGCAGTTGGCCGCGATCGTCCTGACGGGGGTGCTGAGCCTGCGGCTGCCGCGCGAGGTGAAGTGAGCACACGGCGAACGGCCCCGATCACCGAAGTGATCGGGGCCGTCGTCATGCCGTGCGGGTCAGGACTGGGCCGTGTCGCCCGCGCCCGCCGTGTCCGTCGAGCCGGTGGCTGCGGTCGCGTCGCCGGCGTTCTCGGTGTCGTCCTCGGACTGCGTACCGGTCGCCCGCTCGCGCATCTTGCGCACGAGCTCCTGCTTCTTGTCCTCGGCGACCTTGCGGTCGGCGTTCCTGGTGGGGCCGTTGCCCTGCTGGTCGGCGCGGGACAGCTTCTTGCGCTGTCCGCCCACGCCGAGAAGGTTGTTCCGGCTTTTTGCCACGGGTTCTCCCGAATTGGTGAAGGCGAAGTGATCTGCGGATGCGTCTGGTGAGAGGCGGACCGTGACCGCCGCGTCCTCACTCGTAGATCTGGAAGAACATGCCCGAGACGCTACCACCGGGCGGGTGGCACCCGTCACCTCATTTTCCCGGCCCGGCACGCGCCAGGCACGCGCCCGGCGCTCGTCCGGCACCGCCCCCGGCAGGGACCTCGCGGCCGTACTCAGCCGGTGCCGGTCACCGTCGGATCCACCGTCGCCTGGTGCGCCTCGCCGAGATGTTCCTCCGCCTTGAGCCACGGCAGGAACTGCGCGTTCTTCTTCCAGCCGCAGGTGTCGCAGGTCAACGCCCGCTGGATGCCCGCCTTCCGGACATGGACGACATGCTCCCGGCCGTGCTGGTCCCATCGGCTTACTTTGCTGCTGGTCGTGGGCGGCATGAGTGCCTCCTGTTGACGAATGCGGCCACAGAGCAGTGTGCGACGAAGCCCCCGGCTCCGTCACGGAACCGGGGGCTTCGAGCCACGACCGTAATCAGCAGCCGAGCAGCCGCTCACCCAGGTAACCCTGGATCTGGCTCAGCGAGACGCGCTCCTGCTTCATGGTGTCGCGCTCGCGCACCGTCACCGCGTCGTCGTCGAGGGTGTCGAAGTCGACCGTGACGCAGAACGGCGTACCGATCTCGTCCTGCCTGCGGTAGCGCCGGCCGATCGCGCCCGCGTCGTCGAACTCGATGTTCCAGTTCTTCCGCAGGTCCGCCGAGAGCCCCTTCGCCTTGGGCGACAGCTGCGGGTTGCGCGACAGCGGCAGCACCGCGACCTTCACCGGCGCCAGACGCGGGTCGAGCCGCATCACCGTGCGCTTCTCCAGCACACCCTTCGCGTTGGGCGCCTCGTCCTCGTTGTACGCGTCGAGGAGGAAGGCCAGCATCGCGCGGCCGACACCGGCGGCGGGCTCGATGACGTACGGCGTCCAGCGCTCACCTGCCTCCTGGTCGAAGTACGACAGGTCATGGCCCGAGGCCTTGGAGTGCGCGTTGAGGTCGTAGTCCGTGCGGTTCGCGACGCCTTCGAGCTCGCCCCACTCCGAGCCGCCGAAGCTGAAGCGGTACTCGATGTCGGCGGTGCGCTTGGAGTAGTGGGAGAGCTTCTCCTTCGGGTGCTCGAACCAGCGCATGTTCTCCTCGCGCAGACCGAGGTCCCGGTACCAGTTCCAGCGCTGCTCCATCCAGTAGTCCTGCCACGTCTCGTCCTCGCCGGGCTTGACGAAGAATTCCATCTCCATCTGCTCGAACTCACGTGTGCGGAAGATGAAGTTGCCGGGCGTGATCTCGTTACGGAAGGACTTGCCCATCTGCGCGATGCCGAACGGCGGCTTCTTACGCGAAGTCTGCTGCACCTGGGCGAAGTTGGTGAAGATGCCCTGCGCCGTCTCGGGGCGCAGATAGGCGACCGAGCCGGAGTCCTGCGTGGGGCCGAGGTGGGTGGAGAGCAGACCGGAGAACGACTTGGGCTCGGTGAAGGTGCCCTTGTTGCCGCAGTTGGGGCAGTTGATGTCGTTCAGGCCGTTGGCCGGCGGCTTGCCGTGCTTCTCCTCGTACGCCTCCTCCAGATGGTCCGCGCGGTAACGCTTGTGGCAGGAGGTGCACTCGGTGAGCGGGTCGGTGAACGTGGCGACATGGCCCGAGGCCACCCAGACCTCGGGAGCAAGGATCACCGAGGAGTCGAGACCGACAACGTCCTCGCGCGAAGTGACCATGTAACGCCACCACTGGCGTTTGATGTTCTCCTTCAGCTCGACCCCGAGCGGCCCGTAGTCCCAGGCGGCACGCTGACCGCCGTAGATCTCGCTGCACGGGTAGACGAAGCCACGGCGCTTGCTCAGGTTGACGATGCTGTCGATCTTGTCGGCGGCCACGGTGCTCTCTTCATTACGACGGCGAACGGCGAATGCCCCAGATTAGCGGCGGGCGCACCCCCTGTATCAAATCGGTGTCCCGCGGTGGCCTTCACCACCTCTTGTTGACAATCGTTTCCACTTTTGTTGAAAATGACTGTCATGAACATACGACGCCTGATACCCGCCGCTACGCTCGCCGGGTCGCTCTCCCTCGGCCTGGTCGCGCTGTCCGCGTGCTCCCCCTCCGACGCGGCCGACAGCGCCGGTGGAGCCGCCGAGAAGAAGGGCGGCAAGCTCGCGGTGGTGGCGTCGTTCTACCCGATGCAGTATCTCGCCGAGGAGATAGGCGGGGACCACGTCGATGTCTCCACGCTCACCAAGCCCGGCGTCGAGCCGCACGAACTGGAGCTGGGGACCCGGCAGGCCGCGCAGCTCGGCGAGGCCGACTACATCCTCTTCCTCAAGGGCATCCAGCCCGCCGTCGACGAGGCCATCACCGCCGCCGGGGTGCCGAACACCGTCGACGCCGCCTCGCTCACCACGCTGGAGAAGCACGGCTCGGAGGTCGGCCACGACCACGGGGACGAGCACGGCGACGAGCACGCGGGCGAGGAGCACGCCGGGGAGGAACACGAGGGCGAGGAGGGCGAGGCCGGCACCGACCCGCACATCTGGCTCGACCCCGTGAAGTACGCGGAGGTCGCCAAGGGAGTCGGCACCTCGCTGGAGAAGGCCGACCCGGACAACGCGGCGGCGTACCGGAAGAACACCACCGCCCTCGTCGAGCGGCTCACCACCCTCGACACCGCCTTCAAGGAGGGTCTCGCCGACACCTCCACCAAGACCTTCATCACCACCCACTCGGCCTTCGGCTATCTCGCCGAGCGCTACGGCCTCACGCAGGAGTCCATCTCCGGCCTCTCCCCCGAGTCCGAGCCCAGCCCGGCGCGGATAAAGGAACTGCGGTCGATCGCGGCCGAGGACAAGGTCGGTACGGTCTTCTTCGAAACGCTGGTCAGCGACAAGACGGCGAAGACCGTCGCCGCCGACAGCGGCCTGAGGACGGACGTCCTGGATCCCATCGAGGGAATCACCGAGAAGTCCAAGGGCGCTGACTACATCGAGGTCATGAAGTCCAACCTCGCCGCGCTGGAGAAGGCTCTCGGCGCGAAGTGAAACAGCTGACCGGAGCAACGGAGGTACGGGACGTGGCAACGACGCAGACCGGGCAGGCGGACGCCGCCGAAAGGGAGGCGGAGGACGTACCGAAGACCGCCCCGGCGGCCGGACCCGCCCCCGCGCCCACCGTTCTGTCGCTGCGCGGCGCGACCGCCACCCTCGGCTCCCGCCCGGTCCTGCGCGGCATCGACCTCTCCCTGCGACGCGGCGAAGTCGTCGCGCTGCTCGGCGCGAACGGCTCGGGAAAGTCCACCGCCGTACGCTCCGTGATCGGCCAAGTCCCGCTCACCGGCGGCGAGGTGACGCTCTTCGGCACCCCGCTGCGGCGCTTCGGCGACTGGTCGCGTGTCGGCTACGTACCCCAGCGCACCACGGCCGCGAGCGGCGTTCCCGCCACCGTCCGCGAGGTCGTGGCCTCGGGGCGGCTCTCCCGTACCGGGCTGCTCCGGTGGCCCACCAAGGCCGACCGGGCGGCCGTCCAGCGCGTCATCGAGCTGGTCGGTCTCGCCGACCGGGCGAAGGACGCGGTCGGCGCGCTCTCCGGCGGCCAGCACCAGCGGGTGCTCATCGCGCGCGCCCTCGCCGCCGAACCCGAACTGCTGATCATGGACGAGCCGATGGCGGGCGTCGACCTGGTCAGCCAGGAGATACTGGCGGCGACGCTGCGTGAGCAGGTGGCGGCCGGGACGACCGTCCTGCTCGTCCTGCACGAACTGGGGCCGCTGGAGCCGCTGATCGACCGAGCGGTGGTGCTGCGCGACGGCCGTGTGACGCACGACGGGCCGCCGCCGAAGGCGGTGGGGCGGCACGCGGCGCCCGGTGACGACCCCGGGCTTCCGACCGATCAAGGCTGTCATCCGCACGCGGCCGGCGAGCCCCTCCGTACAGGACTGCTGACCTGATCATGGAAATCCTTGAGACCGCCCTCATGCAGCGGGCCCTGATCGCGGCCGTCCTGGTCGGCGTCATCGCGCCCGCCGTCGGCATCTATCTCGTCCAGCGGCGCCAGGCCCTGATGGGCGACGGCATCGGCCATGTCGCCATGACCGGCGTCGGTCTGGGCTTCCTGCTCTCCACCAGCCCGGTGTGGATGGCGACGGCCGTGGCGATCGTCGGTTCCATCGCGATGGAGCTCATCCGGGCGTACGGGCGCACGCGCGGCGACATCGCGCTGGCGATGCTCTTCTACGGCGGTATGGCGGGGGGCGTCCTGCTGATCAATCTCTCGCCGACCGGCTCCAACGCCAACCTCAGCTCGTATCTCTTCGGCTCGCTCTCCACCGTCTCCGAGGCGGATCTGGACGCGATCTGGGTCCTGGCGGCGCTGGTGGTGCTGGTCACGGTGGGGCTGCGGCGGCAGTTGTTCGCCGTCAGCCAGGACGAGGAGTTCGCGCGGGTCACGGGGCTGCCGGTGCGCGCGCTGAACCTGCTCGTCGCCGTCACGGCGGCGGTGACCGTCACCGTCGCGATGCGGGTGGTGGGTCTGCTGCTGGTCAGCGCGCTCATGGTGGTGCCGGTGGCCGCCGCGCAGCAGATCACCCGGTCGTTCGCCGTCACCTTCGTGCTGGCGGTGGTGATCGGTACGGCGGTGACGCTGGCCGGCACGGTCACCTCGTACTACCAGGACGTACCGCCCGGCGCGACGATCGTGCTGCTGGCGATCGGCGTCTTCCTCGTCCTGACCGTGCTCGCGACGCCCCTGGCGAGACGGCGGGCGCGAGGGCAGGTGGAGGCGCCGGAGCCGGAGAGTCCGCCGGTTCCCGCCATGCGTGGCCCTTCGGACGAGGCCACGGCCTGACACGAGCTGGCAGAATGGGCCCATGGAGCGATTCCGGGCCGAGGTATGGGAGGCATCCGTGACGACTGCGCCTGGCGGTGGGGCGAGCACCGCCCCCGTACGCGGCCGATCGACCCGGCAGCGCGCCGCGGTGGCCGCCGCGCTGGACGAGGTGGACGAGTTCCGCAGCGCGCAGGAGCTTCACGACATGCTGAAGCACCGCGGTGACTCGGTCGGTCTGACGACGGTCTACCGCACGCTCCAGTCGCTCGCCGACGCGGGCGACGTCGACGTGCTCCGCACGAACGACGGGGAGTCCGTCTACCGGCGCTGCTCGACCGGTGATCACCACCATCATCTGGTGTGCCGGGTGTGCGGAAAGGCCGTCGAGGTCGAGGGACCGGCCGTCGAGCAGTGGGCCGAGACGATCGCGGCCGAGCACGGCTTCGTGGCCGTGGCCCACACGGTGGAGGTCTTCGGCACCTGCGCGGAGTGCGCCTCGGGGAACGGTCCCGGGGCGGCGGCGCCCGGCCGGGACGCGCCGCGTCAGGACGCTTCCGGCGGGTGACCTGTGCGGGCGGGCCGGCCTCCCGGCCGCCCCGCCCCGCCCCGCCCCGTACGGCTCTTACGCCCCTTCGCCCGGGTGGTTCTTCTCGCTCAACTCGCCCGACTTGTCCTGCTCGTTGGGCAGCGCACCGCCGAATCGGCGGTCCCGGTGGGCGAATTCCAGACAGGCCCGCCACAGGTCCCGCCGGTCGAAGTCCGGCCACAGCACGTCCTGGAAGACCATCTCGGCGTAACTGCTCTGCCAGATCAGGTAGTTGGACGTACGCTGCTCACCGCTCGGCCGCAGGAAGAGATCCACGTCCGGCATGTCCGGGTAGTACAGATATTTCGCGAAGGTCTTCTCGTTGACCTTGGACGGGTCGAGCTTGCCCGCCGCCACGTCCGCCGCGAGCGCCCGCGCCGCGTCCGCGATCTCAGCGCGGCCCCCGTAGTTGACACAGAAGTAGAGCGTCATGGCGTCGTTGTCGACGGTCTGCTCCTGTGCCACCTGGAGCTCCTGGACGACCGACTTCCACATCTTGGGCATCCGGCCGACCCAGCGGATCCGGATGCCGAGTTCGTTCATCTCGTCGCGGCGGCGCCGGATGACATCGCGGTTGAAGTTCATGAGGAAGCGCACCTCGTCGGGCGTGCGCTTCCAGTTCTCGGTGGAGAAGGCGTACAGGGACAGGTTCTTGACGCCCATCTCCAGACAGCCCTTGAGCACGTCCAGCACAACGCCCTCGCCGACCTTGTGGCCCTCGGTGCGCGGCAGACCGCGCTCCTTGGCCCAGCGGCCGTTGCCGTCCATCACGCACGCGACATGCTTGGGGACCAGCTCGCCGGGGATCTTCGGCGGGACCGCACCGGAGGGGTGCGGCTCGGGGACCTTGTACTCGCGGCGGGGCCGGCCCAGGATTCCGCGTCGTGCCATGCGCTCGTGTCTCCTAATTCTTCTCTACATATCTGAGTGAGCGCAGACCGCGCTCCAGATGCCAGTGCAGATACGCGGACACCAGCCCGCTGCCCTCCCGGACATGACGAGCCTCGCACGCGTCCGCCGTCCCCCAGTCGCCGGTCAGCAGCGCGCTGAGCAGACCGACCGCCTCCGGCGAGGGTACGACGCTGCCGGGCACCCGGCACTCGGCGCATATGACGCCGCCGGCCGCGACCGAGAAGAACCGGTTCGGTCCGTCGAGACCGCACTTCGCGCAGTCCTCGAAGCTCGGCGCGTAACCGTTGACCGCGAGGGAGCGCAGCAGGAAGGCGTCGAGGATCAGATGCGGGGCGTGCTCCCCTCGCGAGAGCGTGCGCAGCCCGCCGACGAGGAGCAGATACTGCTGGACCGCCGGTTCGCCCTCGTGGTCGGTGAACCGCTCGGCGGTCTCCAGCATGGCCGTACCGGCCGTGTAGCGGGGGTAGTCGGTGACGATGGCGCCGCCGTACGGGGCGATGGTCTCGCTCTGCGTACAGAGCGGCAGGCCGCGTCCGACGAGTTCGCTGCCGCGTGCGAAGAACTGCACGTCGACATGGGAGAAGGGTTCGAGTCTGGCGCCGAACTTGGACTTCGTACGGCGGACTCCGCGCGCGACGGCCCGGACGCGGCCGTGGCCCCGGGTGAGGAACGTGATGATGCGGTCCGCCTCACCCAGCTTCTGGGTGCGCAGCACGATGCCGTCGTCGCGGAACAGGCTCATGGCGCCATTCTCCCGCACGGGGAGGGCGGGCCGGTCCAGGGCCTGTCGTTCGGCTCGGGCCGCCCCGGTTCTCCCCGCGCGGGCGCCGCCGGGATGCCGTCAGCCGTCGGCGGCGGGCGTCCGGTCGTCCCGGGGCGTCACCAGGCCCGACTCGTAGGCGATGATCACCAGTTGTGCCCGGTCCCGGGCCCGGAGCTTGCCCATGATGCGGCTCACATGCGTCTTGGCGGTCAGCGGGCTGAGGCCGAGCGACTCCGCGATCTCCGTGTTGGTGAGGCCGCGTGCGACAAGCGCGAGCACCTGCCGCTCACGGGCCGACAGACAGTCGGGGCCGCCGGCGCTCAGCATCTCCGGCACCCGGCTGCGGGCGCTGAGCACCCGGGCGATCAGGCGCGCCGTCGGGCCCGGGGACAGCAGGGAGTCGCCGGCCGCCACCGTCCTGATGGCGGCGAGGAGTTCGGCCGGTCTGATGTCCTTGACGAGGAAGCCGGACGCGCCCGCGCGCAGCGCCTCCACGACGTGCTCGTCGGTGTCGTACGTGGTGAGGACCAGCACCTTGACACCGGCGAGGTCGTCGTCGGACGCGATCAGCCGGGTCGCCTCGATGCCGTCGGTGTCGGGCATCCGGATGTCCATGACGACGAGGTCGGCGCGCGCGGAGCGGGCCAGTTCGACGGCTTCCCTGCCGGTGCCGGCCTGGCCCACGACCTCCATGTCCGGGGCGGACTCGACGAGCATCGCGAAGGAGGCCCGGACGAGGCGCTGGTCGTCGGCGAGCAGTACACGGATCATGCTCACGCGAGCGACTCCCGTCGTCCGGCGGGCCCGGCGGGCAGGCCCGTGTGCGCCGGACCGCCCGTGCCCTCGGCCGGGGCGTTCTCCGCGGCGTCCTCTGTGGCGTCCTCGCCCCGGCCCCGCAGCGGCAGCAGCGCGGAGACCCGGAACCCGCCGTCGTACGGCCCCGCTTCGAGGGTGCCCCCGACGCTGCGGGCCCGCTCGCGCATGCCGACGATGCCGTAGCCGGGGTCGACGGTCGCCGCCTTGCCGCCGGGAGTGCCCCCGTTGTCGGTCACGGTGACGTGCAGGGCCCCGTCGCACGTCTCGACCCGGACGCGCACCCGTGGGGCGGGGCCCGCGTGCCGTACCGCGTTGGTGAGCGATTCCTGCACGATCCGGTAGGCCGCCGCTCCGGCCACCGGTGGCACCCGTACGCCGTCAACCCGCACCATGAGCTCCGTCTCCGCACCCGCGGTCCGCGCGGACTCCACGAGGCCGGACAGCGCCGCCAGATCGGGCAGGGCGCCTCCCCAGGTGCCCTCCTCCTCGCCCTTGCCGCCCGCGCGCAGCACCTCCAGCGTGGTGCGCAGTTCGGAGCGCGCGTCACGGCAGGTGTCCGAGATGCCGTCGAGCGCCTGGGCGATGGCGGCCCGGTCCAGCCGGTCCGGGTCGACGGACAGGACGTGCGAGGCCACCGACGTCTGGACACCGATGAGCGTGATGCTGTGGGCCAGCAGGTCGTGCAGGTCCCTGGCGATCCGCAGGCGCTCCTCGGCGACACGGCGGGCGGCCTCCTCCTCCCGGGTCCGCTCCGCTCGTTCTGCGCGTTCCACGACCGCCGCGATGTACTTGCGGTAGACGCGTACGTCCATGCCGATGACGACGACCGCGATGATCCAGCCCGACGTCCGGAGCATCTTGAGGCCCAGGTCGACATCGACGGCGAACATCACGGTGAGCGTGAGACAGACCATGCCGACACCGATCAGCGCGGCACGCAGCGGCGGGGTGGTGACGGAGACGGTGTAGAGGGCGACCAGCATGGCCGGTGTGGTGGCCGCGTGCGAGTAGTCCATCGCGTGGTAAGGGACGACGACGGCCACCATCACCAGCAGGACGGCCACCGGGTGGCGCCGCCGCCAGGCCAGGGCGGCGGAGACGAAGGCGAGGATCGCCCAGCCGAGGGCGTCCAGGGCCAGGCCGTCGTCGGGCACGACGGAGGCGAGCACGGCGCCCAGCGCACCGACGACCGCGCTGACCACCACGTCGGTGCGCATCCGGTGCGGTGCGTCGAGCGGGTCGCGGTTGAGCACCGCGAAGAAGCGTTCGGTGCGCCGTCCTCTGGCGGGGGTGTCTGACACGGGGTTCATCCTCTCTCGTCGCGCTCCGGTGCGGTACGGCCCCCCAGGGCGTGCTTTAGAAGTCCCGTCTGGCCTACGACGCCTGGCACGCACGCTCGCGGTGTTGTCGGAGTCATCCAAGTACGTCCAGTACGAGGCTGATCCTCCGCCTTGCGATCGCACGCACCAGACGCCGTAGGCCCCGCCCTTGCGGGCGGACGACGCTACTTCTCAAACACGCCCCAGGAGCCGTACCGCACCGGTCACTTCACGGCCGCCGCCGCTCAGGCGCCGGTACCGACCGGCTCCCGCTCGCGGTCCACCCGTTCCCCGTCGGACGGTGGCGCCGCCGGCGGTTTGGACAGCGCCCCCGGCCACCACACCTTGCGGCCGAGCAGCACGCTCGCGCTCGTCACCAGATACGTGCGCACCAGGAAGGTGTCCAGCAGGACGCCCACGGCGACGAGAATGCCCATCTCCGCGAGTTGCACCAGTGGCAGGGAGGCCAGGACGGCGAACGTCGCGGCGAGCACGACGCCCGCCGAGGCGATCACACCGCCCGTGCTGCGCAGCGCGCTCAGCGCGGCCTGCTCGGGCTCGGCCCCCTTCAGCGCCTCCTCGCGCATCCGGTGCATCAGGAAGATGCCGTAGTCGACGCCGAGGGCGACGAGGAAGACGAACGAGAGCAGCGGAAGCCCCGGATCGGTCCCGCCGAAGCCCAGCAGGGGCTCGAAGACCAGCCCGCCGATGCCCATGGCCGCGCCCCAGACGACCACGACGGCGACCACCAGCATCAGAGGTGCCACGAGGCTGCGCAGCAGGGCGACGAGGATCAGCAGAACGGCGATGATGACGAGCGGGATGACAGACAGCCGGTCGCTCGCGCTGGTGTCGGCGAGGTCGAGCTGCCGCGCGCTGGGGCCGCCGACGTAGATCCCGTCGTCGAGGGTGGACCGCAGCCGTTCGATGGTGGCGGTCTCGCCCGCCGACTCGGGCGCGTCCTTCGCGAAGACAGCGATCTCGGTCCAGCCGTTGCCGCTGCGGCCCCGTTCGGCGTCGGCGACGCCCGGCACCGTACGGGCTCTCTCCAGCGCCGCGTCGGCCCGGCCGGCCGGCGCCATGACGCTGATGGGCTGGGCGCTCTGCTCCGGGTACGCCTCGGTCAGACGCTGCATGGCGGTGACGGACTCGGGCCGGTCGATGAAGCTGTCGTCCTGCTTCAGGGTGCCGGGCAGGTTCAGGATGCCGACGGCGAGGGCGCCGAGCAGCACGAGTCCGGTGCCCAGTACGGCGACCGGCCTGCGGGACGCCGATGTGCCCATGGCCGCGAAGAAGGAGCGGCGCTGCTTGACCTCGCTGCCGTGGACGGGGATCAGCGGCCAGAAGACGCGGCGGCCGAGCAGCACCAGGACGGCGGGCAGCAGCGTGAGCATCGCGACGAGCGCGCACACGACGCCGATGGCGGCGATCGGCCCCATGCCGCTGCTGCTGTTGAGGTCGGCGACCAGGAGACAGAGGAGACCGGCCGCCACGGTGCCGGACGAGGCGACGACGGCGGGGCCGCAGTTGCGCAGCGCGATGCGCATCGCGTCGTACGGGTGGGGTACGCGGCGCAGCTCCTCGCGGTAGCGGGAGACGAGCAGCAGCGCGTAGTCGGTGCCCGCGCCGAACACGAGCACGGTCATGATCGCCGCGCTCTGGCTGGTGACGGTGATGTCGAAGCCCTGCACCAGGCCGTAGACGACGGCCCGCGAGCTGATCGCGGCGACGCCCACGACGAGCAGCGGCACGATCCACAGGAACGGGCTGCGGTAGGTGAGGATCAGCAGGAACGCGACGACCAGCACGGTCGCGATCATCAGGGTGCCGTCGATGGACTCGAAGACGGACTCCATGTCGATCTGGAGCGCGCCGGCTCCGCCGACCTCGATGTCGAGTCCGTCGCTTCCGCTGCCGCCGCCGCCCGCGCCGCTCCCGCCGGTGGCGGTCGTGGCGACGGCCCGTACCTCATCGACGAAGGCCTTCCGCGCCTCCTCCTTGTCCGCGCCCGGCCGCTCCGGAGCGGCGCTCGCGATCGGGTACATCAGGGTCGTGCCGTCCTCGGACGGGATGCCCTTGGGCGGGGAGGTGAGCTCGTGTCCGGAGGCGACCCGCGCCAACTGCTCGCCGGCGACCTCCCGGTCGGCGGCGGTCAGCCCGCCGTCGCGGTGGTAGACGACGATCAGATCGGTCGTCTCCCCGCCGGGCAGCTCCTGCCGGACCTTCTCCACATGGGTGGAGTCGGCGCTCGCCGGGAGGTAGTCGACGGCCTCGTCGCGCTGCACGCCGGGAAGTTTCCCGGCGAACATGGCGGCCACCGCGATCACGATCACCCACAGCCCGACCACCGCCCAGGGCAGCAGACGTCTGCGTTTGTTCTCGGCCCCCATCGCGGGCCCCCTTCTGCACAGCCGGTCAGAGTCTGGTCTCAGCCTCGGGCCGGGAAGGGGCGGATTCGTCGCGCGTGAGGGCGAGATGGGGGTTACTGCCGGGGGTGACGGGGGCGCGCCGCTACTCCCCGGGGAGTACCGCCCGGGAAGCAGGCGGCCTCAGGGGGAGGGCGTACGGGCCGATTCGAGCAGCCGGGCCGTGTCGTCCGCGCACAACTGGAGCGCCCCGCCGACGGTGGAGAGCACATCGCGCTCGCCCGCGCTGTACGGCCCGTCCGCGAGGGCGATCCGGGCGGCCTGGAGCAGGATCGACTCCCGGCCGGCGGCGGCGAGGTGCGGGGCCAGCGGCTCCAGCGCCTCGTGCAGCTCGATGGCGAGCGCCGCCCCGCAGGGGCCCGGGTCGAGCAGGAAGCGCCCGGTGTCGGCGGCCAGCGCGTCCACGAGGTCCGTGAGCTGCTCCTCGGTGCAGTCCTCGATCCCGGCGGCCCTGACCGTGCCGACGGCGGTCTCCCGGACCGTACGGGAGGAGGTGCCGCCCGCGGCGAGGACGGCGAGCGCCACCGTGTGCACCGCGTCGCGGAGCATCGCCGAGAAACGGACGGTGGTGGGGTGGTCGAGGATGTCGGTGCCGAAGTGGCCGTGGCAGGCGGCGCATTCGATCACCGGGCCGGCGGAGCCGCGCGGCACCAGCGGCACACCGAGGACGGCGAAGCGGCGACGGCCGGTGCGTCGGCGGTAGTTGCGGTCGCCCCCGCAGTCGGGGCAGAAGAACTCCCCGTCCCCGATGGTGTTCCAGGCGGTCGTGACGCCGCAGACGCGCAGTCTCCTGCCGTTCGGTCCCTGGCCTGGCAGCACGTCGCGCACCTCCGTAACGCTTCGGCAACTTTGCCGCATTGACGTGATGTTAACCACAGCAACGATGCGGCGTCATTACCTCGGCGTCAGGTCGCCACGACATGGCCGAACCCCGCCCACCGCGATCGGTGGACGGGGCTCGTGAACGCTCAGGTCAGCGCGGTGCGCGATTGACCGCGGAGACGACTGCCTTCAGCGAGGCGCGCGTGGTGTTGGCGTCAATGCCGATACCCCACAGCACCTTTCCGTCGATGGCACACTCGATGTACGAGGCGGCCTGCGCGCTCGCGCCCTCGCTCATGGTGTGCTCCGAGTAGTCCAGCAGCCGGGCGTCGACCCCGACGGCGGCCAGCGCGGCGAAGAAGGCCGAAATCGGTCCGTTGCCGGTGCCGGTCAGCACGGTCTCCACGCCGTCCACGACCGCCTCGACGGTGAGGGTGTCCGTGCCGTCCTTCTCGGTCGTGGTCTGGCCGGAACGCAGCTGGATCCGGCCCCAACGGGCCCCGGGCTCCTCCGCGTTGGGCAGGTACTCGTCCTGGAAGATCGACCAGATCGCGCCAGGGGTGACCTCGCCGCCCTCGCTGTCGGTCTTCGCCTGGATGATCCGCGAGAACTCGATCTGCATCCGGCGCGGCAGGTCCAGCTTGTGGTCGTTCTTCAGGACGTACGCGATGCCGCCCTTGCCGGACTGGGAGTTGACCCGGATGACCGCCTCGTACGAGCGGCCCACGTCCTTGGGGTCGATCGGCAGATACGGCACGGCCCATTCGATGCCGTCGACCGTCTTTCCCTGGGCGGCGGCATCGGCCTCCATGGCGTCGAAGCCCTTCTTGATGGCGTCCTGGTGGGAGCCGGAGAAGGCGGTGTAGACGAGGTCGCCCGCGTAGGGGTGGCGCGGGTGGATCTCCATCTGGTTGCAGTACTCGCTGGTGCGGCGGATCTCGTCGATCTGCGAGAAGTCGATCTGCGGGTCAATGCCCTGGGAGAACAGGTTCATGCCCAGGGTCACCAGGTCGACGTTGCCGGTGCGCTCACCCTGGCCGAACAGACAGCCCTCGATCCGGTCAGCCCCGGCCATGAGCGCCAGCTCGGCGGCGGCGACGGCCGTCCCGCGGTCGTTGTGCGGGTGGACGGAGAGGCACACGTACTCGCGGCGGGACAGGTTCCGCGACATCCACTCGAAGCGGTCGGCGTGCGTGGAGGGCGTGGACCGCTCGACGGTGGCCGGCAGATTGAGAATGATCTCGCGGCCCTCCTCGGGCTGCCAGATGTCCATGACGCCCTCGCAGACCTCCAGGGCGAAGTCCAGCTCGGTGTCGGTGAAGATCTCCGGGCTGTACTGGTAGCCGAAGACGGTCTCCGGGCCCAGGATCTTCTCGGCGTACTCGGAGACCAGCCGCGTACCGTCGACGGCGATCTGCCTGACCTGCTCGCGGGTGCCCCGGAAGACGACGCGGCGGAAGGTGGGGGCGGTGGCGTTGTAGAGGTGGACGGTGGCGCGGTGGGCGCCGACCAGCGACTGCACCGTGCGCTCGATCAGCTCTTCCCTGGCCTGCGTCAGGACGGAGATCGTCACGTCCTCGGGGACGGCGCCCTCTTCGATGATCGACCGTACGAAGGCGAAGTCGGTCTCGCCGGATGACGGGAAGCCGACCTCGATCTCCTTGTAGCCCATGCGTACCAGCAGGTCGAACATCTCGCGCTTGCGCGCGGGCGACATGGGATCGATCAGGGCCTGGTTGCCGTCGCGCAGGTCGGTGGAGAGCCAGCGGGGCGCCTGGGTGACGCGGTTGTCCGGCCAGGTGCGGTCGGGGATGTCCACGGCCTCGTAGCGGCCGTACTTGTGGATCGGCATCCCGGACGGGCGCTGGGTGTGCGTGGCGTTGGTGAGGGGGGTGGGACGGCCGACGGCCGGTCCGGCGGCGGGACCGGACCCGCGCTCGGAAGTGCGCTCAGACATTGCGTAGGGCTCCTCGTGTGTCCGCTGGGACGGCCGACGGGGCGGGAAAACCGCATCACCAGACTCCGCGGGGAGGGGGTCGGCCTACGACTACAGACCCTCGCCGCGGCAGCTAAGGAGAAGCAGCCCGAAACGCATGATGCTCCGCAGCGTAGCTGAGCCGGGTGGTCCGCGCGGGCCCGTATCAGTATGCGGGATCACCGGGGGTTCGGTCCAAAACTACTCGAAAGCCCCATTCCGGAGACTCGCAAGGGCTTCTGCGGCGGACAGGACCTAGAAGCCCAGCTTGCGCAGTTGCTTCGGGTCGCGCTGCCAGTCCTTGGCGACCTTGACGTGCAGGTCGAGGAAGACCGGCGTGCCCAGCAGCGCCTCGATGTGCTTGCGGGACTTGGTCCCGACCTCCTTGAGGCGCTTGCCCTTGGGGCCGATGATGATCCCCTTCTGGCTCGGCCGCTCGATGTAGACGTTCGCGTGGATGTCCAGCAGCGGCTTGTCGGCCGGCCGGTCCTCGCGCGGCAGCATCTCCTCGACAACGACCGCGATCGAGTGCGGCAGCTCGTCCCGTACGCCTTCGAGCGCGGCCTCGCGGATCAGCTCGGCCACCATGACCATCTCGGGCTCGTCGGTGAGGTCGCCCTCCGGGTAGAGCGGCGGGCTCTGCGGCAGCAGCGGGACCAGCAGGTCGGCGACGAGCTCCACCTGGTCGCCGCCGACGGCCGAGACGGGGATGATCTCCGCCCACTCGAAGCCCAGCTCCTTGCCGAGCTGGTCGATCGCGATCAGCTGCTCGGCCAGGACGCGGGAGTCGACCAGGTCGGTCTTGGTGACGAGCGCGACCTTCGGCGTCTTTCTGATCCCGGCGAGCTCCTTGACGATGAAGCGGTCGCCGGGGCCGAGCTTCTGGTCGGCGGGCACGCAGAAACCGATGACGTCGACCTCGGCCCAGGTGGTCCGTACGACATCGTTCAGCCGCTCGCCGAGCAGCGTGCGCGGCTTGTGGAGACCCGGGGTGTCGACCAGGATCAGCTGCGCGTCGGGCCGGTGCACGATGCCGCGCACCGTGTGGCGCGTGGTCTGCGGCCGGCTGGAGGTGATCGCCACCTTCTGGCCGACCAGAGCGTTCGTGAGGGTGGACTTGCCCGCGTTGGGGCGACCGACGAAACAGGCGAAACCGGCCCGGTGGGGGGCTTCGGACGGTTCGGCGGACGTCTCGGGAGACGAAGGGATACGAGCGCTCATGGCGCCCATTCTCCCCGATCGCCCCGCCCCCGCCGACCAGTCGGCCCGGAGGCGGGCCCTCCGGACACCTCAGCCGGCGTCGACGGTCAGCCGCACGGTCCCGTCAGGAGCGGCGAGGAGCACCGGCGTACCCGGCCCGCCGAGATCACGTACGGCGGCCCGGTCCTCGTCCCCGATCCCCGAAGCCTCCGTGACGACCGCGGCGGCCTCCAGCGAGGTGGCCCCACTCGCGACGGCCATGGCGACGGCGGTGCGCAGCGCGCTGAGCTTCAGGGAGTCCAGATCGACGCTCCCCGCGACATAGGTCCGCCCGGTCTCGTCCCGTACGGCCGCCCCTTCGGGCACCCCGTTCCGCGCGCGGGCGCTGCGGGCCAACGTAATGATCTTGCGATCCTCGGGATCGATGTCGGTGCTCTGCGTCGTCATACGCCGAGCATAGAGAGCGGGTCCGGCCGGACGGGCGGAAGGGATCCCCCTCCGGATCGCCGGGTGGAGCACCGCTCGGCACACAGAGCGCACCGCACGCCTGACGGAGCGTGAACCGGCGCGTTCGGGGCATGATGCGGGAGCCGTAGATCACATGAACGGCGTCCCAACAAAGCATGAATTAGGCATGTCTTCTAGCTTTTGATCTCGGGTATCGTCCCGTTCCACGCGGCCAGGTCTGCTGACCAGCAGCAGTGCCGTCAGGGGGAGAGCGCGCGCTTTGCCGGGCTCCCGGGCAGGTGGTCCGAGCAGAGGAAGAAGGTCATGAAGCGCATACTCATACGCTCAGGTAAGAGCCCGTTCCACGTAGCCAGTCAGCAGGAGTTCCTCCAGAAGGACCTGATCGGGACCAACTCCGGGAACCTGCTCTTCAGCGACGCCGCGCACAAGATCCTGCTCACCGAGCGGACCGAGATCACGTCCAACGGGCTCAGCACCGTCCCGACGGCGGAGCGGGCGCGGCAGATCAATGAGCAGTACGACGTCTTCGTCGTGCCGCTCGCCAACGCCTTCCGGCCCTCCTTCAAGGGCGCGCTGGACAAACTCTCCGCTCTCATCGAGCAGTTGATTATCCCCGTCGTCGTCGTGGGCGTCGGCGCCCAGGCGTCCGAGGACTACGACACCACCCGGCTCGCGCCCATCGAGTCCTCGGTGAAGAGGTTCGTCAAGGCCGTCCTGGAGAGATCCGCCTCCATCGGGGTGCGCGGTGAGCTGACCGCCGCCTACCTGGAGCGGCTCGGCTTCAAGCAGCACGTCGAGGTCATCGGGTGCCCGTCGATGTTCCTGCACGGCGACACCTTCCCGACCCCCCGGGACCCGGGCGTGATCGACGCCCACTCCCGGATAGCGATCAACATGTCCCCCGGCGCGACAGCCGTCGGCGACATGGAGGGCATGGCCCGCCACGCGCTGGAACGCTTCCCGCATCTGAGGTACTACGCGCAGAACCTCGCCGACGCCGAAATCCTCTTCTGGGGCGACACCTCAGCCGTCACCGGCCCCAAGACCCGCTTCCCCCGGCGGCTGACCCACCCGCTGTTCGAGCAGAACCGGGTCAGGGTCCCGCTGGATCCCCGTACCTGGATGGACGAGCTGGCGACGTACGACTTCGTCTACGGCACCCGTATCCACGGCAACATCGCCCCCTTGCTCGCCGGCACCCCCAGCGTCGTCCTCGTGCACGACTCCCGGACCCTGGAACTCTGCCGCTACTTCGGCATCCCGCACCGGATGCTCAGCGCCACCCCCGCCGACGTCCACCCGCGGGACCTGTACGAACAGGCCGATTACAGCGAGATGCTGAACGGCCACAAGGAACGCTTCGACCGCTTCGTCACCTTCCTCGACAAGAACGGTCTGGAGAACACGTTCACGCACGGCGACGGCGGCGCCGCCTTCGACCTGCGGCTCGGCGCGCTCGACCTGCCGCCCTCACTCGGCGTCTGGGACGGCAGCGACGACGGGGCGCTGCGCTACCGCTTCAGCCGGCTGCACGAGCGCCACAACGTCACCGACCGCCGTATCGAGGTGCTCACCAAGAAGAACAACGAGCTCCAGAAGAAGCTCGGCGCCATGGAGCGGCGGCTCGCCGATCTGGAGAACGGCTCGCCGCTGCGGATCGGCCCGGCCGTCCGGCGGCAGGTACGCCGCCGGCTGCGGCCGGGCAACTGACCCGCGCGCGACCCCCGTTACGCCGTCACGCCCTCACGCCTGTTACGGCCGGTCCAGCCGAAGACGCTCCGCCTTCGGCAGACCGGCCACCACCAGGTCGTAACTGTCCTCGATCAGCTCGCGCACCATCCGCGTGGGCAGCCCGGGGACCGTGACCGTGTTCCAGTGCCGCTTGTTGAGGTGCCATCCGGGGACGATCTCCGGATGGGCCGCCCGCAGCCGGATCGCCTCGTCCGGATCGCACTTGAGCGAGACCTTCAACGGCTCGGCGTCCAGGGCGGTGAGCGCGAACACCTTCCCCACCACCTTGAAGACCGATGTCTCCGGGTTGAAGGGGAACTCCTCCGTCACCGCGTTGAACTCCAGGCAGAACGACCTCAGTTCGTCCCGGAGTCCGTCCCGCGACGGCCCACCGCCCCCGGCCGCGCTCATCGCGACGCCGCCTTGTCCGCCGGCTCCGCGAGCACCGTCACGATCTTGTTCCGCCGGCCCGCCGGGGACTCCGCCGTCAGCCGCAGCGTACGGCCGTCGGGCAGCTCGACCAGCGCGCTGGCACCGGCGATCGGCACCCGGCCGAGCGCCTTCGCGAGCAGCCCGCCGACCGTCTCCACGTCCTCGTCGTCGAACTCGTCGAGCCCGTACAGCTCCCCGAGATCGCCGATGTCCAGCCGGGCCGTGACCCGGTAGGAGTCGGTGCCGGTCTCCTCGACCGGCGGCAGCTCACGGTCGTACTCGTCCGTGATCTCGCCGACGATCTCCTCCAGGATGTCCTCGATCGTCACGATGCCGGCCGTGCCGCCGTACTCGTCGATGACGACGGCGACATGGTTGCGCTCCTGCTGCATCTCGCGCAGCAGATCGCCCGCGTTCTTCGTGTCGGGCACGAACGCCGCCGCGCGCATCGCCGTGGAGACCAGATCGGCCTCGGAATCGCGGTTGATGTGCGTCTTCCTGACGAGGTCCTTGAGATAGACGATGCCGACGATGTCGTCCTCGTTCTCCCCCGTGACCGGGATCCGGGAGAAGCCGGAGCGCAGCGCCAGCGTCAGCGCCTGGCGAATCGTCTTGTAGCGCTCGATGCAGACCAGGTCCGTACGCGGCACCATCACCTCCCGCACCAGCGTGTCCCCCAGCTCGAAGACCGAGTGCACCATCCGGCGCTCCTCGTCCTCGATAAGCGACTCCTGCTCGGCGAGGTCCACCATCGAGCGCAGCTCCGCCTCGCTCGCGAACGGTCCCTTGCGGAAGCCCTTGCCGGGCGTGAGCGCGTTGCCGAGGAGGATCAGCAGCTGCGGGATCGGCCCCATGACCCTGGCCAGCGGCAGCAGTACGTACGCGGCGACGGTCGCCGTGTTCAGCGGGTGCTGGCGGCCGATGGTGCGCGGTGAGACGCCCACCGCGACGTACGACACGAGGACCATCACGCCGATCGCCACGAGCAGCGCGGCCCAGGTGTCCTCGAACTCCTCCAGGCTGACGTAGGTGACCAGCACCCCGGCCGCCATCTCGCACGCGACGCGCACCAGCAGCGCCACGTTCAGATACCGCGTCGGGTCGGCCGCGACCTGCGCCAGCCGGTCGGCGCCGCGCCGCCCGGAGCGCTCCGCCTCGGCGGCCCGGAAGCTGGAGACACGGGCGAGCCCCGCCTCCGCGCACGCCGCCAGCCAGGCGACGACGACCAGCGCGACCGCCCCGATGATCAGTTGCGTGATCACGAGACGGTCGGTGCGGGAGAGGGACCGGTCAGGCCCTGCTCGGCCCGCCAGCCGTCCACGATGGCCGCCTGGAGACCGAACATCTCGGCTTTCTCGTCGGGCTCCTCGTGGTCGTACCCGAGGAGGTGCAGCACCCCGTGGACGGTGAGGAGTTGGAGCTCCTCGTCCATGGAGTGCCGCGTCGGCGCTTCCTCGCCCTGGGTCTTCGCGACCTCCGGGCAGAGCACGACGTCACCGAGGAGCCCCTGCGGGGGCTCCTCGTCGTCCTTCACCGGCGGACGCAGCTCGTCCATCGGGAAGGACATGACATCGGTCGGACCCGGGAGGTCCATCCACTGCATGTGCAGCTGCTCCATGGCCGCGGAGTCCACCACGATCACCGAGAGCTCGGAGAGGGGATGGATACGCATCCGGGTCAGCGTGTAGCGGGCGGCCCCGAGGATCGCCTGCTCGTCGACCTCGGTCCCTGACTCGTTGTTGACGTCGATCGACATGGTGCGGTGTGACTCTCCCGGGTAGTGCCGCGAGGCGCCGGCTCAGCTGTGCTGTTCGTTGCCGTTGCGGCTGTCGTACTGCTCGTAGGCGTCGACGATACGGCCGACGAGCTTGTGCCGGACGACGTCGTCGGAGGTGAGACGGGAGAAGTGCACGTCATCGACATCGTGGAGGATGTCCTGGACCTGGCGCAGCCCGCTCTTCGTACCGCCGGGAAGGTCGACCTGGGTGACATCGCCCGTGATGACGATCTTCGAGTCGAAGCCGAGCCTCGTCAGGAACATCTTCATCTGCTGTGAGCTGGTGTTCTGCGCCTCGTCGAGGATGATGAACGCGTCGTTGAGCGTCCGGCCCCGCATGTACGCCAGGGGCGCGACCTCGATCGTGCCCGCGGCCATCAGCCGCGGGATCGAGTCGGGGTCGAGCATGTCGTGCAGCGCGTCGTAGAGCGGGCGCAGATACGGGTCGATCTTCTCGTACAGCGTGCCGGGCAGGAAGCCGAGCCGCTCCCCCGCCTCCACCGCGGGCCTGGTCAGGATGATCCTGGTGACCTGCTTGGACTGGAGGGCCTGGACGGCCTTGGCCATGGCGAGATAGGTCTTGCCGGTGCCCGCCGGGCCGATGCCGAAGACGATCGTGTGCTTGTCGATCGCGTCCACATAGCGCTTCTGGTTGAGCGTCTTGGGGCGGATCGTGCGGCCACGGCTGGAGACGATGTTCTGAGTGAGAACTTCGGCGGGGGTCTCGGGTCCGTCCGCGCCGCCGTTCTCGCTCGCCCTGAGCATGGCGATCGAGCGTTCCACTGCGTCCTCCGTCATCGGCTGACCGGTGCGGAGCACCAGCATCATCTCGTCGAACAGGCTCTGGATCAGCGCGACCTCGGCCGCGTCGCCCACGGCGCTGATCTGATTGCCCCGGACATGGATGTCGGCGGCCGGGAACGCCTTCTCGATCACGCGCAACAGCGAGTCACCGGAACCCAGGATCGTCACCATCGGGTGCTTGGCGGGGATGGTGAAGTGGGCTCGCGCCTGACCGGGCGCGGTAGGGGCTGTGGGTGTCTGAGTCATGGGCCGGCACTGTGGCCTGCACATACCTCCCGTTGCAGGGTTCTCGCCGCTCGACAACCTCTGGGTACCAGCGTACGACTCCCCACTGACAAGGCCGAAGGGCTTTTACAGGGGGCTTTTGACGCGGGGCCCCGCGCGGGGGGCCGATGGCCCCGTCAGGCCGAGCGTCCGAAGCCGATCGTGGGCACCGCTCTGCGCAGCGGCCACGGCCGGGTCGGCGCGGGCAGCAGGCCCTTCAGGAAGGCGTACCGGCGCAGCGCAGCGGGATCCTGGTCCGGCAGTTCTTGTACGGACTGCCACCACGCGGCCACCTCCGCCCAGCCGGGCGCCGACAGCGATCCGCCGAACTCCTGGACCGACAGCGCGGCCGTGAGCCCGGAGAAGGCGAGCCGGTCGGCGAGCGGCCAGCCGGCGAGGGTGCCGGTGACGAACCCGGCCACGAACACGTCCCCCGCGCCCGTCGGATCGAGCGCCTCCACATCGATGGCAGGCACCTCGGCGGTCGTGCCGGCGGCGCTGTCCACCGCGTACGCCCCCTCGGCGCCCAGGGTCACCACCACCAGCGGCACCACCTCGGCGAGCGCCCGCGCGGCGGCCTTCGGGCAGTCGGTGCGGGTGTAGCGCATCGCCTCCTCGGCGTTGGGCAGAAACGCCTCGCAGTGCGCCAGGTCGGGCAGGCCCGCCAGGTCCCAGCGGCCGGTGTCGTCCCACCCCACGTCGGCGAAGACCCGCGCCCCATGCCCGGCGGCGCGGGCGATCCACCCGTCGCCGCGGCCCGGTGTGAGCGCGGCGACGGCGGCACGCGCGCGTGGCGGGCACTCGGGCAGGGCGCCCTCCGGCGGCGGCGCCTCGTGACCGTGCGAGACCATCGTGCGCTCGCCCTCGTACGCCATGGAGACGGTGACCGGCGAGTGCCAGCCGGGGACCGTGCGGGAGCGGGAAAGGTCGATGCCCTCGCCCTGCTCCAGGGCGTCCCAGCAGTACTCCCCGTAGTGGTCGTCGCCGAAGGCCGCGGCGAGCGACGTGCGCAGCCCCAGCCGGGCCAGCGCGCTGGCCATGTTGGCGATGCCGCCGGGGCTCGAACCCATGCCCCTGGCCCAGGACTCGGTGCCGCGCACGGGGGCGCTGGCGAGGCCGGTGAAGATGATGTCGAGGAAGACCGTGCCCGTCAGGTAGACGTCGCAGTCGGGGTCGTCCGGGGCCCGCAGGGCGCCCAGCGGGTCGACATCTGCGGTGTGCCGCTGCGGCGTTCCTTCGGTTGGGGTCACGGTCGCGCTCCCGGATCGGCGTACGGATCCGGACAGTGTGCCCGATGGCACTGACAGTCGGCGCGAGGGCAGGCCGTGGGGGCCGCCGTCGGCCGGGGCCGGGGCGCGGGCCGCGGCGGTCAGCCGGAGCGCTTGGGCAGCGGTACGCGTACGAGGTCCGCCGCGACGGTCAGCTCGCCCTCGTAACCGGCCACCCTGGCCTGCCGCTCGAACTCCGCGGGGTCGGAGTAGCGCTGCGAGAAGTGCGTCAGCACGAGATGCCGTACGCCCGCCTCCCGCGCCACCGCGCCCGCCTGACCGGCGGTCAGATGCCCGCGTTCCTCGGCCAGTTGACCGTCCTCGTCGAGGAACGTGGACTCGATGACCAGCATGTCGCAGCCGTCGGCCAGCGCGTACACCCCGTCGCAGAGCCGGGTGTCCATGACGAACGCGAAACGCTGGCCCCTGCGCTCCTCGCTCACATCGGCGAGCGTGACCCCGCACAGCTCCCCGTCCCGCTGGAGACGCCCCACGTCGGGCCCCTTGATGCCGTGCGCGGCGAGACGTTCGGGGAGCATCCTGCGCCCGTCGGGCTCGGTGATCCGGTAGCCGTAGGACTCGACGGGGTGCGAGAGCTTGTGCGCCCGGAGGGTGTACGAGCCGGTGCTGGCGAGGACGCCGTCGGCGTCGACGGGCGCCTCGGTGACCCCGACGGTCTCGCGGTACGCCGTCGCGTACCGCAGCCTCCTGAAGAAGACGTGTCCGCTCGCCGGGTAGTGGGCGGTGACCTCGTGCGGGACGCGGTCCAGGTTGATGCGCTGGATCACCCCGGCGAGGCCGAGCGAGTGGTCGCCGTGGAAGTGCGTGACGCAGATCCGGTTGATGTCGTACGCCGCGACTCCGGCGCGCGACATCTGGCGCTGGGTGCCGTCCCCGGGGTCGAAGAGGATGCCTTCGCCGTCCCAGCGCAGCAGATAGCCGTTGTGGTTGCGGTGCCGGGTGGGGACCTGGCTGGCGGTGCCGAGGACGACGAGTTCTCGTACGGACAAGGTGGGGGCCTACCCGGGGGGCCAGTTGAGGCCACGGCCACCCAGGACATGGGCGTGCGCGTGGAAGACGGTCTGACCGGCGCCGCTGCCGGTGTTGAAGACGATCCGGTAGCCGCTGCCCACGGTCTTGTCCTCGGCGGCGACCTCGGCGGACTCGCGCAGGATGTCGGCGGTGATCTGCGGCTCGGCGGCGGCGAGCGTGGCCACGTCCGGGTAGTGGACCTTGGGGATCACCAGAACATGCGTGGGGGCCTGCGGGTTGATGTCCCTGAAGGCCACGGTGGTGTCCGTCTCGCGTACGACGGTGGCCGGCACCTCCCCGGCGACGATCTTGCAGAACAGGCAGTCGGCCTGTCGTTCTCCCGCCATGGTCCGGGTCTCCTCATCGGTCGGCCGGTCGCCCCTGGTCACTTCCGTACGGAGGCATGCTATCCGCCCCCGGAGCGTGACCCCCGGTCAGGACCAGCGGCCCGTACGGGCCAGCAGCAGCGCGCACGCGGCCGTGCCGGCGGTGGAGGTGCGCAGCACGGTGGGGCCGAGCCGGTACGGGGCGGCCCCGGCGTCCGCGAAGAGCGCCAGTTCGTCCGGGGAGACGCCGCCCTCGGGTCCGACGACGAGCACGATGCTCCCGGCGGCGGGGAGTTCGGCGGTGGCCAGGGGCTCACTCCCCTCCTCGTGCAGGACGGCGGCGAAGTCGGCCCCCGCCAGCAGCGCCGCGACCTCTTTGGAGGTCATCGCCTCCGCGACGTCCGGGAAGCGGAGCCTGCGGGACTGCTTGCCCGCCTCGCGCGCGGTCGCGCGCCATTTCGCCAGGGACTTGGCGCCCCGCTCGCCCCTCCACTGCGTGATGCAGCGCGCTGCCTGCCAGGGCACGATCGCGTCGACGCCGGTCTCGGTCATCGTCTCGACGGACACCTCGCCGCGGTCGCCCTTGGGCAGCGCCTGGACGACGGTGATACGGGGCCGGGGCTCGTCCTCGATCCGTACGCCGGTGACCGCGACGTCCAGCCGGTCCTTGCCGTGGACGGCCTCGACCGTCCCGTGCGCGCCGGTGCCCGCGCCGTCCGTGAGGACCACCTCCTCCCCGGCGCGCAGCCTCCTTACGGAGACGGCGTGGCGGCCCTCGGGGCCGTCCAGCGTGACCGTGCCCGGCCGCAGGGCGACGGCGGTGTCGACGACGAAGACAGGTGCGGTCATGAGGCGTTTCCCAGGGTCAACGAGGCGCGGGTGGCTTCGAGTTCGTCGGCGAGGACCTCGACGAGCTGCCCGGCGGGCAGAGCGCGGGCCATCCGGTGGCCCTGGCCGGCCCACAGGGCCATGCCCTGGGGGTCGCCGACCTTGGCGGCGGCCTTGCGCAGTCCGGTGGTCAGGTGGTGCACCTCCGGGTACGCGGGCGGGGCGTACGGGCCGTGTTCGCGCATGAAGCGGTTGACGAGACCGCGCGCGGGCCGGCCGGAGAAGGCGCGGGTGAGTTCGGTGCGGGTGAACAGCGGGTTGGTCATGGCCTGCTTGTGGAGCGCGTGGGCGCCGGACTCGGGGCAGACGAGGAAGGCGGTGCCGAACTGCGCGGCGTCGGCGCCCGCGGCCAGTACGGCGGCGATCTGGCCGCCGCGCATGAGCCCGCCGGCCGCGATGACCGGGAGCCGTACGGACTCCCGTACCTGCGTCACGAGCGACAGCAGCCCGATGCCCGCGCCGTCGGTGGCGGGGTCGTCGCGGTGCGTGCCCTGATGGCCGCCCGCCTCGATGCCCTGGACGCAGACGACGTCGGCGCCCGACCACTGGGCGGTCTGGGCCTCCTCGGGCGTGGTCACCGTGACGACGGTGAGGGTGCCGACGCGGGTGAACGCGTCGAGGGTGGTGGGCGTGGGGCAGCCGAAGGTGAACGACACGACGGGGACGGGATCGTCGAGCAGTATCGCGAGCTTGGCCTCGTACCCGTCGTCGCCGCCCGCGTCGGGGTCGCCGAGCGGGGTCTCGTACCAGGTCGCCTCACCGGCCAGCTGTTCGCGGTAGAGCTCCACGGCCGCGTGGTCGTCGTGGTGCGGCTGCGGCATGAACAGATTGATCCCGAACGGGGCCGAGCCGAGCCCCCGGAGCTGCTTGACCTCTTCGTACATCCCGTCGGCGGTCTTGTAACCGGCGGCGAGGAATCCGAGTCCGCCGGCGTTCCCGACGGCCGCGACCAGCTGCGGGCCGGACGCGCCGCCGGCCATGGGCGCCTGCACGATCGGATACCGGCAGAGATCGGTCAACACGGAGGACATGCACGCATGGTGCCATGTCGGCCGTGGAGCCCTGGTGCCGGTTGGTCCTCGGCCGCCGGAGGGGCCCTGAGCAGGCCCTCCGACGGCCCGGGGGACGGTCTAACGACCGTTGAACGCGTCCTTCAGCCGGGAGAAGAGGCCCTGCTGTCCCGGTTGGAACTGGCCGGTGGGCCGTTCCTCGCCCCTGAGCTTCGCCAGCTCCCGCAGCAACCGCTCCTGCTCCGGGTCGAGTTTCGCCGGGGTCATGACCTCGACATGGACGATCAGATCGCCCCGGCCACCGCCCCGCAGATGCGTGATGCCACGGCCGTGGAGCGGGATCGACTGGCCCGACTGGGTGCCCGGCCGTACGTCGATGTCCTCGACCCCGTCCAGCGTCTCCAGCGGGCACTGGGTGCCCAGGGACGCCGCGGTCATCGGGATGGTGACCGTGCAGTGCAGATCGTCGCCGCGGCGCTGGAACACCGCGTGCGGCAGTTCATGGATCTCGACGTACAGATCGCCCGCCGGACCGCCACCCGGTCCGACCTCGCCCTCACCCGAGAGCTGGATACGGGTGCCGTTGTCGACGCCCGCGGGGATCTTGACCGTGAGCGTGCGGCGCGAGCGGATACGGCCGTCGCCCGCGCACTCGGGGCAGGGGGTCGGCACGACCGTACCGAAGCCCTGGCACTGCGGGCACGGCCGCGAGGTCATGACCTGGCCCAGGAAGGACCGCGTGACCTGTGAGACCTCGCCGCGACCGCGGCACATGTCACAGGTCTGCGCGGAGGTGCCGGGTGCGGCGCCCTCGCCCGAGCAGGTCGTACAGACGACCGCCGTGTCGACCTGGATGTCCTTCGTCGTGCCGAAGGCGGCCTCGTTGAGGTCGATCTCCAGCCGGATCATCGCGTCCTGGCCGCGCCGCGTCCGCGACCTCGGCCCACGCTGCTGCGACGTCCCGAAGAACGCGTCCATGATGTCCGAGAAGTTGCCGAAGCCACCAGCCCCGAAGCCACCGGCGCCGGCGCCCGCCTGCGAGAGCGGGTCGCCGCCGAGGTCGTAGACCTGCTTCTTCTGCGGGTCCGACAACACCTCGTACGCGGCGTTGATCTCCTTGAACCGCTCCTGCGTCTTCGGATCGGGATTGACATCCGGGTGCAGCTCGCGGGCGAGCCTGCGGAATGCCTTCTTGATCTCGTCCTGTGATGCGTCGCGGCGTACGCCGAGTACGGCGTAGTAGTCCGTGGCCACTTACGACTCCGCCAGGATCTGTCCGACGTAACGTGCCACTGCGCGTACCGCTCCCATCGTTCCGGGGTAGTCCATGCGGGTCGGTCCGACCACGCCGAGTTTGGCGACTGCCTCGTCGCCCGAACCGTAGCCGACCGCGACGACGGACGTGGAGTTGAGGCCCTCATGGGCGTTCTCGTGCCCGATTCGTACGGTCATGCCTGAGTCCTCGGCCTCGCCGAGGAGCCTGAGGAGCACGACCTGCTCCTCAAGTGCCTCCAGCACAGGCCGGATTGTCAGAGGGAAGTCGTGCCCGAAGCGCGTCAGATTGGCGGTGCCGCCGATCATCAGCCGCTCCTCGGTCTCCTCGACCAGCGTCTCCAGAAGCGTCGCGAGGACCGTGGACACCGTGCCCCGGTCCTCCAGGTCGAAGGAGTCGGGCAGCTCCTGCACCAGCAGCGGCACGTCGGAGAACCGGCGTCCCACCACCCGGGCGTTGAGCCGGGCCCGCAGGTCCGCCAGCGACGTGTCGCCGAACGGCACCGGACAGTCGATCATGCGCTGTTCGACCCGGCCGGTGTCGGTGATCAGAACCAGCATCAGTCGCGCGGGGGCCAGCGAGAGCAGTTCCACATGCCGCACCGTCGAGCGGGTCAGCGAGGGGTACTGCACGACCGCGACCTGCCGGGTCAGCTGCGCGAGCAGCCGCACCGTGCGGCCCACCACGTCGTCCAGATCGACGGCGCTGTCGAGAAAGTTCTGGATGGCCCTGCGCTCCGGCGCCGACAGCGGCTTGACGCCCGCCAGCCGGTCGACGAAGAGCCGGTAGCCCTTGTCCGTCGGAATACGCCCCGCGCTGGTGTGGGGCTGGGCGATGAAGCCCTCGTCCTCCAGCACCGCCATGTCGTTACGGACGGTGGCCGGGGAGACACCGAGCTTGTGCCGCTCGGTGAGCGCCTTGGAGCCGACGGGCTCCTCGGTGCCGACATAGTCCTGGACGATGGCGCGCAGCACCTCAAGCCTGCGTTCGCTCAGCATCGCGCACACCTCCAGCTCTGGTTCCTCGGATCCGGCTTGGCACTCGATGCGCGGGAGTGCCAGCATTCCCCGGGCCAGTGTACGGCCGTGAGGTACGCCCCTAGCAAGGCCGACCGGTCACGCTACCGCGCGGCACCGCCAGGGCGTGTCTTTTGGATCTTGCCGGGCTCGCGGTCCCTGGCACGCACGCCCGCCGCGTTGTCGTCGGTCGCCATGGCTCCGCCATGTCTCCCTCCTCCGCCTTGCGACCGCACGCACCAGCCCCCGCTCCCTGATCCGGCCTGATCCAAAAGACACGCCCTGGCCCCACCGATAGCGTCGCCGTATGGACGTCCGTTGGGAAGAGCACGGCTGGGAACGACTGGCTCCGGGGGTCGGCAGACGGCGGCTGCCTGGCTGGGATGCGACGGTCGGGCTTGTCGTGGGCGCGGAAGCCGTCCTTCTGTACGACACGGGCTCGACGCTCCGTGAGGGCGCGGAGATCCGCGCGCAGGCGCAGGCGCTGTGCGGCAGGCGCGTCACCCATATCGCGCTCAGTCACCCCCACTTCGACCACGTCCTGGGCACGGCGGCCTTCTCGGGGGCGGAGGTCTACGGGGCGGTCGGCCTGGGCGAGGTGCTCCTCCGCGACCGGGAGGGCCTGCGCGCCACGGCCGTACGGCACGGCGTACCCGCCTCCGAAGCCGCGACGGCGGTGGACGTACTGGTGGTGCCGGACCATCCCGTATCGGGCGAGTGGACCCTCGATCTCGGCGGGCGACAGGTACTTCTCGCCAATGTCGGCCCCGGGCACTCCGGGCACGATCTGGCCCTGCTCGTCCCGGGCGACCGGGAGATCGTCTTCTGCGGCGACCTGGTCGAGGAGTCGGGCGAACCCCAGGCGGGCGACGACGCGATCCCCTCCCGCTGGCCTGCCGCCATCGACCGGCTGCTGGCGCTGGGCGGCGAGGACGCGGTGTACGTTCCCGGCCACGGCGCGGCCGTCGACGCGGCGTTCGTACGGGCCCAGCGGGGCGCGCTCGCCGCACGTTTCGGCACGGCGTGAGCCCGGATATCGTCTGGGGATGCGCAGCTACAGCCCCGATCTGACCCCGCCCTGGAAGCGCTCGAAGCCGGTGCCGGAGGTGCCCGCCGAGCCGGATCTGGTGGTCGAGGAGGTGTCGACGGGCTTCTGCGGCGCGGTGATCCGCTGCGAGAAGACGGCGGAGGGGCCGACGGTCACCCTGGAGGACCGCTTCGGCAAGCACCGGGTGTTCCCGCTGGTGGCGCGCGGGTTCCTGCTCGAAGGCCGGACCGTCACCCTGGTCCGGCCCACCGCCGGCGCCCCGGCCCGGCCCACCCGCACGGCCTCCGGCTCGGTCGCCGTCCCCGGCGCGCGGGCGCGGGTGGCCCGTGCCGGGCGTATCTACGTGGAGGGGAGGCACGACGCGGAACTGGTCGAGCGGGTCTGGGGCGACGACCTCCGTATAGAGGGCGTGGTCGTGGAGTATCTGGAGGGCATCGACGACCTCCCGGCGATCGTCGCGGAGTTCGCCCCGGCACCTGACGCGCGGCTCGGCGTCCTGGTGGACCACCTGGTGCCCGGCTCCAAGGAGTCCCGCCTGGCGGAGCAGGTCACCGGGGACGACGTACTGGTCGTGGGGCACCCGTACATCGACGTCTGGGAGGCGGTGAAGCCGTCCTCGGTGGGCATCGCGGCCTGGCCGACGATTCCGCGCGGCCAGGACTGGAAGACGGGAGTGTGCCGGTCCCTGGGCTGGCCGGAAAACACCGGTGCGGCGTGGCAGCGAATCCTGTCCTCGGTCCGCTCCTACCGCGACCTGGAACCGGCGCTGCTGGCCCGGGTGGAGGAGCTGATCGACTTCGTGACGGACCCACCACGCGAGTAGCGGTTACGGGTCGGGGGCCGCCTCCGGCGGGGTCGGCGGTGCGGGCCGGTTGAACAGCGCCACGCGACGGCCCGAGGGGGGGCGGGGGTGCAGGAGGGGTGTGTTCGGACACTCAGGCTGATTTGTGTCGCGTGAACAACAAGGGCACATCGGGTCCAACGAACGGGGCACGCGCCGTAAATCACGCCGTCCGGACATACCCCTCCGGAGGCCCCGACCCCCGCCCGTCAGCCGACAACCGCAACCCGACAACCCCGCGAACCGCCGGACGGCACACCCCTCAATCCACCAGATCCCGCACCACCGCGTCCGCCAGCAACCGCCCCCGCAGCGTCAGCACCGCCCGTCCCTCCCCGTACGGCCCCGCCGACAGCAGCCCCTCGCCCAGCGCCCGCCCCGCAGCCGCCAGCCCCGCAGGCCGCAGCAGGGACAGCTCCACGCCCTCCGACAGCCGCAGCTCCAGCAGGATGCGCTCCACGCGCCGGTCCTCCGCCGTGAGGAGTTCCCGGCCCGCCCCCGGCGACCGCCCCTCCGCCAGCGCCGCCGCGTACGCCCCCGGGTGCTTCACGTTCCACCACCGGACCCCGCCCACGTGGCTGTGGGCGCCGGGACCCGCGCCCCACCAGTCCGCCCCGCGCCAGTACAGCTCGTTGTGCAGGCAGCGCCCGGCCGGCGTGGTGGCCCAGTTGGAGACCTCGTACCAGGAGAACCCGGCCGCCGCCAGCGTCTCGTCCGCGATCAGGTACCGGTCCGCGTGCTCGTCGTCGTCGGTCATGGGGATCTCGCCCCGGCGGATCCGGCGGGCGAGCCCCGTGCCCTCCTCGACGATGAGCGCGTACGCCGACACATGGTCGGG
Source organism: Streptomyces sp. NPDC058665 (assembly GCF_042714995.1). NCBI lineage: Bacteria > Bacillati > Actinomycetota > Actinomycetes > Kitasatosporales > Streptomycetaceae > Streptomyces > Streptomyces sp. NPDC058665. Next base: position 5,986 of record NZ_JBHXRX010000006.1, on the reverse strand, counting down.
CCCCGCCCCCACCGCCGCCGCCAGCGACTCGCGCCAGTCGTCGTCGGTCTCCCCGGGCGTGCCGTAGATCAGGTCGAGGTTCACATGGTCGAACCCGGCCGCGTGGGCCTCCGCGACGCACGCCTCGGGCCGGCCGGGGGTGTGCGTGCGGTCGAGGACCTGGAGCACGTGCGGCTTCGCGCTCTGCATACCGAAGGAGATCCGGTTGAAGCCGCCCTCGCGCAGCTCCGCGAGGTACGCGGGGTCGACGGACTCCGGGTTCGCCTCGGTGGTGACCTCGGCGTCGTCCGCGAGGCCGAACTCGTCGCGTACGGCGCCCAGCATCCGTACGAGGTCGGACGCGGCGAGCAGCGTGGGCGTACCGCCGCCGACGAAGACGGTGCGGACGGGCCGGGAGTCGTCGCCGAGGACCTTGCGGGCGAGCCGGATCTCGTCGGTCAGGGTGTCGGCGTAGTTGTCGCGGGACGCCAGGACGCCGCCCGAGCCGCGCAGCTCCGTCGCGGTGTAGGTGTTGAAGTCGCAGTAGCCGCAGCGGGTGGCGCAGTACGGCACGTGCAGATAGAAGCCGAGCGGCCGGTCCGCCGCACCCTCCAGGGCGTGCGCGGGCAGCGCGCCGGACTCGGGCATGGGGTCACCGTCGGGCAGAGCGGAAGGCATGCCCCCAGTGTCCCGCACCGCGGCGGTGTCCCCGCCGGACGCGGGGACTACTCCGCGCGCAGCACCAGCATCGCCAGATCGTCCGACGGCGGACTCGGGTCGAAGTCGTGCACGGCACGTCGAATCCGTTCGGCGACACCCTGCGCGTTCAGCCCCGTGCAGCCCGCCAGGATCACGGCGAGACCGTCGTCGTCGTCCAGGAGCAGCCGCCCCGAGCGGCGCTCGGTGACGCCGTCGGTGACGCACAGGAGCGTGTCCCCCGACTCCAGGTCGAAGCTGAGGCTCTCGTACGCGACGTTCTCGTCGACCCCGAGGAGCAGTTGCGGCTCCGCCGCCACGCTCACCGTCCCGTCGGGCTTCAGCAGCAGCGGCAGCGGGTGGCCGGCGCTCGCGAGGGTGCAGCGGGCACCGCCGCCGGTGCCGGGGAGCGGCGCGAGTTCGCCGTAGAGGAGGGAGAGGAAACGCGACTGGCCGCCGTCGGCGAGCCCGCCGCCGCGCCCGCCGTCCCCGGCGCTCTGCTCGATGTCGCCGATATCACGGATGTCGCCCATGTCACTGAGCGGGCCGAGATCGCTGAGCCCGGGGAGGGCTCCGTCGCCGCCCGTAAGGTCCTGCCCGCCCGCGACGGCGACCATCAGCGCGGCGGCTTCGGCGGCTTCCATCGCGTCGTCGAGCAGGAGCCGGTTGAGCCGGTCGAGGACCTCACCGACGCCGTATCCCTCGCGGGCTAGGAGCCGCAGCCAGGGCCGGGCGAGACCGGTGACGACGGCCGCCTCGGGGCCGCTGCCCTGGACGTCGCCGAGCATGAAGCACCAGCGTCCGCCGGGCGGGGCGGGGAAGACGTCGTAGAAGTCGCCGCCGACCACGCCGTCGTCGGCGGGCTCGTACACGAGGTGGCTCTCGACGCCGGGAATCCGGGCGACCTGGCTGGGCAGCAGGCTTCGTTGCAGGACGCGGCTGATGGTGGCCTGCCGGGTGTAGCGGCGTGCGGCGCCGATCGCGAGGGCGACGCGGCGGGCGAAGTCCTCGATGAGCGCGATCACTTCGTCGGGCATCCGGGCGAGCCGACGCCGCCCGAGGACGAGGGTGCCGAGGGGGCGGCCGTTGGCGACGAGCCGACACGCGACGGCCGCGCCGTCGTGCGCGCCGGTCTGGCCCGAGCCGGGCCAGGGAACGGGCACAGGAACGTTACGCCCGCCGGTGCCGCCGCCCTCGCCGTCCTCTCCGCGCTGCGGGTCGAGCAGCCGCGGCGGCTCCTTCTCCAGGAGGGCGCGCAGCGACTCGATGCGGGACTCGTCGGCGTGCCAGACGCGGGCGAGCCGCGGTGTGCCCGCTCTGCCGTGCCCTTCGCCCTCGCCGTCGAGCCAGATCGCGCACCAGTCGGCGAGCCGGGGCACGAGCAGTTGGCCGGCGAGCGCGGCGACCAGGTCCTCGTCGAGCTGGCCCGCGAGCAGGTCGGAGGCTTCGGCGAGGAAGGAGAGGGCGCCCCGGCTGATCCAGTCGGGGTCCTCGCGCGGCATACCGTGCGGTGCGGCGGCCAGGATCTCGGCGGCGCGCAGCCCGCGGCGCAGGGCGGGTTCGCCGACGACTCCGTCGGTTCCGGCGGCCGTGCCGGTGCCGGATGCGGCCCCGGTGGCCGCCCCGTCGAGCGGGAGCCGGGCCCAGACGGTCTTGAGGCCGGTGCGGTACGTGATGCCCCAGCGTTCCGCGAGGGCGGCGATGAGCTGGAGGCCCCGGCCGTAGTCGGGGGCGCCGCCGCCCGCCGGGCCGTGCGCGTCGCTGCGTACGGAGCGGGCGGGGTGGTGGTCGGACACCTCGATGACGAGGGCGGCGGACTCCGGCTCGGCGTCCGCGTCCGGCTCGGGCGGCGGGACGGGCGCGCCGTCAGGACCGGGCGCCGCGTCGGGTGGCTCGGCCCCCGGCTCCCCCGGCGCTTCCAGACGGCAGAGCAGTTCGATATTGGTGCCCGCGTGCACGACGGCGTTGGTGACCAGTTCGTCGACGATCAGCACCGCGTCGTCGGCCAGCACGTCGGAGCCGTGCTCACCCGGTGGGCACTGCGCGTCGCCCTGGCAGAGGGCGCAGGCGGTGAGCAGCCCGAGGCTCGTCCACTCGGCGAGCGCCGCGCGCACGAACCGGCGCGCGGCGGACGGTGCGAGCGGGTTGCCCGGCAGGCTGGTGCGTGCCGTGCGTCGCTCGTCGTTACGGAACGCCCGACTCCGATTCGGAGGCGGCACTTCCGGATCTTTCGGGTCCCGACGGTCCCCTATAGGCACCACGTGCGGCTCCTGGTTCTTTCTTTCGATGCGCCGCTTACGACCCCGACAGAGTGACAGACTGAGCGTGCCCATACGCGTCGAGTCATCGAAACGGGCGAAGAAGCGGGCGAAGAAATGAGCGAAGGACAGAGCTCAGAGGCCACTTCCCGGCCGCCGTACCCCCGACACACTACGCATCAGGATCCCCCAATCCCGGCCATTACCTATTCGGACGCCACCTACGATGAGCACCCTGATACCCACCGAGCCAGTCACTGACACCCCTGTCGCGGACCGCGCGGGGATCCTCCTCGTCGACGACATGGAGGAGAATCTTCTCGCACTCGAAGCCGTTCTGACATCCCTCAACGTCCCACTGGTACGCGCCCGTTCGGGCGAGGAGGCGATGCGGGCCCTGCGTCGCGAGCGGTTCGCGCTGGTCCTGCTGGACGTACGGATGCCGGGCATGGACGGCTTCGACACCGCCGCCGGCATCAAGCGGCTGGACCAGGCGAAGGACGTCCCGATCATCTTCCTGACCGGGAGCGACACCGACAGCGGATTCACGTTCCGCGGCTACGCGACCGGGGCTGCGGACTTCATCCCGAAGCCGTTCGACCCCTGGGTACTGCGCGCCAAGGTGACGGTCTTCCTCGAACTGCACCGCAAGAACCGCCAGTTGGAAGCCCTCCAGGCCCAGGACCACGCACGGCTCGCGGAGATGGGCCACCGGCTCGCCGCGATCGGGTCGATGCTCGGCGACGAGGGCCCGGTCGGTCACGACGGCGGCCCCGGCGAACTGGCCGCGCTGCGCGACCATGTGGCCGGGCTCGACAACATACTGCGGGAATTACGCCGCGGACGGAGCCTTCAGCCGTAGATCCCGGCCGCCGGCCCCCGCCCGCGCACTCATGTACGACGCGTATGCGCCTCTACGCCTCCCGCGCGCCCTCGTACATCTCGTCCAGCAGGTACTTGTACTCCCGCTCCACGACCGGCCGCTTGAGCTTCAGACTCGGGGTGAGCTCGCCGTGCTCGATGTCCAGGTCGCGCGGCAGCAGCCGGAACTTCCTGATCGTCTGCCAGCGCTGAAGGCCCTCGTTGAGCTCCTTCACATAGCCCTCGATGAGCTCGCGCGTCTTCGGTGAGGCGACGACGTCGGCGTACGGGACGCCCTCCATACCGTTCTCAGCCGCCCAGCCGAGCAGGGCCGGTTCGTCCAGCGAGATGAGCGCGGTGCAGAAGTTCCGGTCGGCGCCGTGCACCAGGATGTTCGAGACGTACGGGCACACCGCCTTGAACTGGCCCTCGACCTCGGCCGGTGCGATGTACTTGCCCCCCGATGTCTTGATCAGGTCCTTCTTGCGGTCGGTGATCCGCAGGTAGCCGTCGACCGACAGCTCACCGATGTCGCCGGTGTGGAACCAGCCGTCGGATTCGAGGACTTCGACGGTCTTCTCGGGCAGCCCGTGGTAGCCGTCCATGATGCCGGGACCGCGCAGCATGATCTCGCCGTCGTCGGCGATACGGACCTCGCAGCCGGGCAGCGGCTTGCCGACGGTGCCCGTGCGGTAGGCCTCGCCCGGGTTGACGAAGCTGGCGGCGCTGGACTCGGTGAGGCCGTAACCCTCCAGGATGTGGATTCCGGCGCCGGAGAAGAAGAAGCCGATGTCGGGAGCGAGGGCGGCTGATCCGGAGATCGCGGCGCGCAGCCGGCCACCGAACGCCTCGCGGAGCTTGGCGTAGACGAGCCTGTCGGCGACGGAGTGCTTGGCGCGCAGACCGAAGGGCGCCGAAGCGGTGCCGGTGTGCCGGAAGTTGTCCTGGCTGACCTTGGCGTACTCGCGCGAGACCTCCGCGGCCCACTGGAAGATCTTGTACTTCGCGCCGCCGCCGGCGCGCGCCTTGGCCGCGACCCCGTTGTAGACCTTCTCGAAGATGCGGGGCACCGCCGCCATGTAGGTCGGGCGCACCACCGGCAGATTCTCGATGATCTTGTCGACGCGGCCGTCGACAGCGGTGACATGACCGACCTCGATCTGGCCGGAGGTCAGCACCTTGCCGAAGACGTGCGCCAGCGGCAGCCACAGGTACTGGATGTCGTCCTTGTTCATGAGCCCGGTGCCCGCGGTGGCCTTCGCCATGTACGACCAGTTGTCGTGCGGCAGCCGTACGCCCTTGGGGCGGCCTGTGGTGCCCGAGGTGTAGATGAGGGTGGCGAGCTGGTCGGCCCTGATCTCCCCGACCCGCTCCTTGACGGCCTGGGGGTGCTCCCGAAGATGCTTCGTCCCGAGCTCCTCCAGGTCGGCGAGGGAGAGCACCCAGCCGTCCGGGTCGCCGTCGGCGGGCTTCGCGTCCGCCGCCTCGATCACCACGACATGGGCGAGATTCGGGAGCTCGGCCCGGCGCTCGCGCGCCTTGGCGAGCTGCTCGCCGTCCTCCGCGATGAGGACGCGGCTCCCGGAGTCGCCGAGGATGTACGCGCACTCCTCGGCGTTCGTCGAGGGGTAGACGGTCGTGGTCGCGGCGCCCGCGCACATCACACCGAGGTCGGCGAGGATCCACTCGACCCGGGTGGCGGCGGCGAGCGCGACACGCTCCTCGGGCCGTACGCCCAGCGAGATCAGACCGGCGGCCATCGCGTACACCCGCACGGCCGCCTGGCCCCAGCTCAGGGAATTCCAGTCGTCGGGGCCCTGACCGGTGGCGGGAGGGACCGGATAGCGGTACGCCTCCGCGTCGGGCGTGGCCGCCACGCGCTCAATGAAGAGAGTCGCCACTGACGGCGGCCGATTCTCGATCAAGGTCTTTGTGTCGCTCACGACGTCCTCCGGGCCCCGCAATGTCTGCGCGACTGGCTTGTTGTTTAACTGGTGAGTAACCATCGAGCGTGATCAGACTAGAGCGGACCCGCCCGGTACGTAAGGGGACGCGGGGACCCGCTTCATAACGAACCCGACCGTGAACGGCCGTCGGGGGCGGGCGCCCGGGCGCCCCGCCCCCCCCCGCCCCCCGCCCCCGGGCCCTACCCCCCGCCCCCCCCCCCGCACCCCCCCCGCCCCCCGGGGGGC